>JAYTAY010000202.1:0-1636 GCA_043737255.1 Luteimonas sp. | reverse complement strand
CGGTAATTTGTTTGCTGGCGAAATCGATGGCGAGATCGAGCGCCAAGTCGGTGGTCTTGACCTTGTCCGGTTGCGCATACGAATGCTCGTCGGTTTCGGCGGCGGCAGATGGCATGGCGGCGGCCTCGGGATTCGCGGCGGACGTGGCGGCTTGCGGCGTGGCGCTTTCGCGCGCGCAGCCGGCGGCAAGGATGGCGGTCAGGGACAGGGCAAGCAATGTTGGTTGGCGCATGGGAAACCCGCGGAAAGGGGGAACGGCGAGTTTACCGCCGTGCGCCGGAACGGGATGAATGACGCGTTTGCCGGCGTAGAGCGGTGCTTGCCCGCTGCTTTGTTCTTGGCTGGAGCCGCTTCGGCGAAAGCGCGTGCGCCAGGACCCCCGACTTACGGCACGTACACGCCGCAGTGCGTCCCCTTCATGCTTTCCGGCATGCGACTACTCTTGTTTTCCGGTGCGCTGCTGCTCGCCGCCGCCGCGTCCGTGCATGCCGCCGAGCCCCTGCAAATCCCGCGCGTCGAAGGCGCCATCGTGGTCGATGGCGTTCTCGACGAGACCGCCTGGACGCAGGCTGCCACGGTCGACCTGGCATTCGAGAACCAGCCCGGCGACAACCTCCCGGCATCGGTCAAGACCACCGCGCGCATCGCCTACACCGAAGACGCGCTGCTGCTCGCGTTCCGCGCCGAGGATCCCGACCCGTCGAAGATCCGCGCTTTCCTGCGCGACCGCGATGCGCTGTACAGCGACGACTTCGTCGGTGTGGTGCTGGACACGTTCGACGACCAGCGCCGCGCCTACGAGTTCTACGTCAATCCATTGGGCGTGCAGGCCGACCTGATCCGCGAGGAAGCCAACGGCAACGAGGACGATTCCTGGGACGGGCTGTGGACCAGCGCTGCGCGCATCACCGACGGCGGCTATGACGTTGAGATGCGCATCCCGTTCGCGACCCTGCGCTTCAAGGACACCGAGGGTCCGCGTCGCTGGGGCGCGACCTTCCAGCGCATCCGACCGCGCGAGCACCGCTTCCTGTATGCCAACCAGCGGGTCGAACGCGGCAACCGTTGCTACCTGTGCACGTTCGACAAGCTCGAGGGTTTCACCGGTATCAAACAGGGCCGCAACCTCGAGATCACCCCGACCCTGACCGTGATCCACGCCGAGGAACGTGACAGTCCGAACGCGCCTTGGCAGGACGAAGGCACCGACATCGAGCCCGGCCTCGATGTCGCTTGGGCGCCGAGCCCCAACCTCACCGTCAACGGCACCCTCAACCCGGATTTCTCGCAGGTCGAGTCCGACCAGGCGCAGCTCGACCTCAACACCAGCTTCGCGTTGTTCTTCCCGGAGAAGCGGCCGTTTTTCCTGGAAGGCGCGGATTACTTCAACACCCCGTTCAACGTGCTGTACACAAGGCAAATCGCCGATCCCGACTTCGGCCTGCGCGTGACCGGGCGCAATGACAAGCAGGCCTACGGCGCCATCATTGCGCGCGATGCGAGCACGCAACTGCTGGTGCCGGGCGTGCTGGGATCGGGCTTTCGTTTTCTCGATCAGGAAGCGGACGTGCTGGTAGGCCGCTATCGCTATGACCTCAACGCCAGCACCAGCCTCGGCGCGATCACCACCGTGCGC
>JAYTAY010000201.1:0-1636 GCA_043737255.1 Luteimonas sp. | reverse complement strand
AGCCTCTTGCAAAACCCGCAAACAAGGCTGATTTTCTCGCCGGAATCGGCGCAGCGAAAAGTAGTGCGGGTGTTGCCATTGAAGGCATGATGGAGGTGTCGAATCACGATCACCACCCGCCCAATGAATACTGCGCTGCGCGAGCGTTTGAAGCAATTCCAGCGTACTTTCCAGCACGCGCTGGTGCCGTTGGTTGAAGCCGATGTGGGTCAGCCGCTGACACCGATGTTGGAGCGGCTGTTGCGTATTTGGGAGCTCGTTGAGGTTGAGCGGTTTGTGCCATCGACGCATGGATGTGTGGGCCGGCCACCGCGTGATCGCGCGGCACTGGCGCGAGCGTTCGTTGCCAAGTCGGTGTTGGGGTTGACGCAAACCTCGGATCTGGTCGAGCGGCTCAATGCGGATGCGACGCTGCGTCGGCTGTGCGGCTTCGACCTGCGGATTCGTGGCGTTCTGCGCGAGCACCTGTTCTCGCGCGCGTTTGCCGAGTTCGCCCGCCAAGCGCTGCCGGGGCGGGTGCATGAAGCGTTGATCCGCAGCCAGCTGGGCGATGCGCTGATGGGCCATGTGTCGCGCGACTCCACCGCCATCGAGGCGCGCGAGAAGCCGGTCAAGGTCGAACCCGTGGCGGCGGTAGCGCCGCGCAAGCGGGGTCGGCCCGCCAAGGGCGAAGTCCGCGCACTCACACTCACCCGCATTGAGCGGCAGGCACTGGGCATGAGCATCGAGGCGATGCTGGCCGATCTGCCAACGGCCTGCGATGTCAGCAGCAAGCGCAACAGCCAAGGATTCAAGTCGAGTTGGATAGGCTACAAGCTGCATCTGGACGTCGCCGACGGCATGATCCCGATCTCGGCCGTGCTGACCTCGGCCAGCGTGCACGATTCTCAAGTAGCGATCCCGCTGGCCACGCTCAGTGCGCAGCGCATCACGCACTGCTACGACCTGATGGACGCTGCGTACTGCAGCCCGATCATCCGCGCCCACAGCGAGACGTTGGGCCATGTGCCGCTGATCGATCACAACCCGCGCGGCGGTGCCAAGATCGAATTCGCGCCGCATCAAGCGCGACGCTTCAAGGAACGCACCACCGTCGAACGCGTCAACGCCCGTCTGAAGGATGACTTCGGCGTGCATCGCGTCAACGTGCGCGGTCACGCCAAAGTGCTGACGCAGATGATGTTCGCGGTGCTGGCGCTGACCGCCGACCAATTGTTGCGATGGGTCACCTGAGCCGCGACGCCGAGGATCCCATTCACCCTGCGCACCACGTCGCGCAGGGGTTCCCGCGCCTGAAAATCGGAACCATGGACACTTCCTGACAAATTCCGCTGACGGACTCCGCATTCTTCCGTCGGAATCGCAAAAAAACAGCCCCCGCAAGGCTGCTTACGCTTTGCACCCTGGCTTGAGAGGGAATTTCGCAAGAGGCTCCATATACAAGGTCAGATCCGACACCGGGCTTGTTCAACATCGGATCAGATCGCGGCTACGCGCGATCTATCCTTGGACGTTGGACGTTGGACGTTAGGCCTTCCGCCGTGACCTAGCGAACGCCATGCCTTCACCCGCGAGAAATCCGACCAGCAGTACCGGCACCACGAACTGCACGAGGACTTGCACGATAATGCGGGGC
>JAYTAY010000200.1:0-9388 GCA_043737255.1 Luteimonas sp. | reverse complement strand
GGGGAGCGCCCGCATGAGCCTGCGCTTCCTGCTCGCGATCCTGATCGCCGCCACGGTCGTGTCGGCAATCGGCGTGGTGTACGCGCGTCATCGGCATCGGCAGTTGTTCGTCGAACTGACCCGGCTGGAGCGCGCGCGCGATGAACTCAACGTCGACTTCGGCCGTCTGCAGCTGGAGCAGGCGACATGGGCCGAGAGCAATCGTGTCGAACAGGTCGCGCGCACGCGGGTCGGCATGAAGTTTCCGGAGGCCGACGAGATCGTCGTGATTCGCCCATGAAGTTTCGCGAGCACAACAAGCCCGAACACGCCAGGCATGATCGCGCCAAGCCCGAACGCGCCCGTGTCAGCCGCGCACGCTTCAACTTGCGCGGACGCTTGATGCTGGTGGCGGGTGCGCTCGGGTTGTGTTCGCTGGCCTTGATCGTGCGCGCCGTCGACCTGCAACTGATCGACAACGAGTTCTACCGCCAGCAGGGCAACGAACGCTTCCTGCGCGACATCGAAATTCCGACCACGCGCGGCATGATTACCGACCGCAATGGCGAGCCGTTGGCGGTGTCGTCGCCGGTGGAATCGGTGTGGGCCAATCCGCAGGAACTGAGCAAGAACCCGGCGCGTCTTCCGGAGCTGGCCAAGGCACTCGGCGTGCCCGCCGATTACCTGACACGCAAGGTGTCGCAGCGCGCCGAGAAGGAATTCATGTGGCTCAAGCGCCGCATCAATCCGGCGGTGGCGCGCAGCATCATGGCGCGCAACATCCCCGGCGTGTTCTCGCAGCGCGAGTTCCGTCGTTTCTATCCGCAGGGCGAAGCGGTCGCGCACGTGCTCGGCTTCACCAACATCGACGACTTCGGACAGGAAGGCGTCGAGCTGGCGTTCGACGACTGGTTGCGTGGCAAGCCGGGCAGCAAGCGGGTGATTCGTGATCGCCGCGGTCGCATCGTCGAGAACGTCGACCTGCTGCGCGCCGCGCAGCCCGGCAAGGACCTCACGCTCACCATCGATCGCCGCATCCAGTACCTGGCCTATCGCGAACTGAAAACCGCAATGCTGAAAAGCGGCGCGACCAGTGGTTCTGCGGTGGTGCTGGATGTCGCCACCGGCGAAGTGCTGGCGATGGCGAATTTGCCCTCATACAACCCAAATGCGGTTACCGGCGACAACCGCGATGCGCATCGCAACCGCGCAGTGACCGACTTGATCGAACCCGGTTCGACGATGAAGCCGCTCACCGTGGCGGCGGGGCTCGAAGCGGGCGTGATCAAACCACAAACCATTTTCAACACCAACCCAGGCTGGATCGCAAACGGGCGCTATCGCACCACCGACCATCACAACTATGGCGTGCTCGACACCACCGGCGTCATCACCAAGAGTTCCAACGTCGGTGCGGCAAAGATCGCGGCGCTGTTGCCGAATCAGGTGTTCTACGACTTCCTGCGCAAGTTTGGCTACGGCAGCAGTACCGGCAGCGGATTTCCCGGCGAAGCGGCCGGTCTGTTCCCGGCGCCGTCGCGCTGGAGCGGCACCACCAAGCAGACGATGTCGTACGGCTACGGTTTGTCGGCGACACCGCTGCAGATCGCGCACGCGTACGCGACCATCGGCAATGGCGGGCTAGCAATCGCGCCGACGTTCGTCAAGGGCCAGGCCAACGAAGCGAAGCAAGTGCTGGATCCGGTCATCGCCCAGCAGGTGCTGAAAATGATGCAGACCGTGACCGAGAAAGGTGGCACGGCAACGCAGGCCGCGATCCTCGGCTACCACGTCGCCGGCAAGACCGGCACCGCGCGCAAGGCCAGCGCCGGTGGCTATTCGCGACGCTACGTCGCATTTTTCGCAGGCATGGTGCCGGTCGACAATCCGCGCTTCTCGATGACGGTCGTCATCAATGATCCCGATCCGAGTCTTGGCTATTACGGCGGCCTCGTCTCCGCGCCGGTGTTCCACAACGTCATGGAAGGCGCGCTGCGTCTGATGGACGTGCCGCCGGATGACATCGAAACCTGGCTTGCGGCGCAGGTAGAAGCCGAGGCCAGGCGCGCCGCCGCAAATCCGAAGCCGGTCATCGCCGCAATATCGCCACCTCTCATGCCGAGCGGGGCTGCGCAATGAGCCGCGCGATGTTGCTCAGCGAGTTGTTGCCTGATGTCGCCGCCGTGCCCGGCGAGTTGGCGATCACCGGGCTGGTGCAGGACAGTCGCGCGATCGAGCGCGGCGATGCCTTCGTCGCCATCGCAGGATTCGGCGCGCATGGTTTGAACTTCATCGAACAGGCCAACACCGCTGGCGCCAGCGCGATCCTGTACGAGGCGCCTGCGCCCGACGATTTGCCCGCGCCTGCCGATGCCATCGCGGTCCCGAATTTGCGTGCACGGCTCGGCGAACTCGGCGACCGTTTCCATGATCATCCGACGCGTGCCATGAGCACGGTCGGCGTCACCGGCACCAACGGCAAGACCTCGATCGTGCAATTGCTGGCGCAGGCGTGGACGCTGCTCGGGCAGCGCAGCGGCAGCGTCGGAACGCTGGGTGCAGGCCTGTACGGCGAGACAACGCCGACCGGTTTCACCACGCCATTGGTGTTGCAGCTGCACGCATTGCTGGCGCAGTTGCGCGATGCGGGTGCGAAAGCAGTGGCGATGGAAGTGAGCTCGCACGCGCTCGACCAGGGCCGCGTCGATGGCGTGCATTTCGATGTCGCGGTGTTCACCAACCTTACCCGCGATCATCTCGATTATCACGGCGACATGGCGGGCTATGGCGCGGCGAAAGCCAGGCTGTTCGCTTGGCCGGAACTGCAAGCTGCAGCAGTGAATCTCGATGATGGCTTCGGTGCGGACCTGTTCGCTTCGCTGCCGGACACGCTGCGTCGAGTCGGACTGAGTTCGCGCGGCGCCGAACATGCCAGCCTGCGTGCCGAGAATCTTGCGCTCGACGGCAGCGGTATCGCCTTCGACCTGGTCAGCAAAGATGACGAACGCCATGGCGTGCAATCGCGCTTGCTCGGACGTTTCAACGTCGACAACCTGCTCGCCGTCGCCGGCGCGTTGTATGCGCTCGACGAGACGCCGGCACGGATCGCAAAGACATTGTCATTGTTGCAGCCGGTCGCTGGCCGCATGAACCGGCTCGGCGGCGACGGCACGCTGCCACTGGTGGTCATCGATTACGCACACACGCCGGACGCGCTGCAGCAGGCACTGTCCAGCCTGCGCGCGCATGCCAGGGCCCGCGTGATCTGCGTGTTCGGTTGCGGCGGCGAGCGCGATACCGGCAAGCGTCCGCAGATGGCGGCGATCGCCGAAGCGCAAGCGGACGTGGTCATCGTTACCGACGACAACCCGCGTCGCGAACCGGGCGATGCCATCGTCGTCGACATCCTCGCCGGTTTCGCGGCACCCGACGCCGTCATAGTGCAGCGCGACCGCGCCGCTGCCATTGCGCGCGCGATTGGCGAAGCCGGCCCGGACGACATCGTGCTGATCGCCGGCAAAGGACACGAGCCGTACCAGGAGATCGATGGCATCCAGCATCCCTTCGACGACACGAAAATTGCACGTACGCTGCTGGAGGCGCACGCGCCGCACATGGATGTGCAAGGTTCGCGCGCGCAGGATGCGCAGGAGCGACCATGACGCCGATGCTGCTCTCACGTATTGCCAGGCTGACCGGCGGACGCCTGCAGGGCGACGACATGCTGGTCGATGCGATCGGCACCGATACGCGTGCAATCAGTATCGACGACGGCCGCGCCATGTTGTTCGTTGCGCTGAAAGGCGAAAACTTCGACGGGCACGACCACGTCGCGACGGCGGCATCGAAAGGCATCCGCGCCTTCCTGGTGAATCGCGAACTCGACGCATCGCTGCCGCAAGTGTTGGTCGCCAATACCGAGCATGCGCTGGCGGCATTCGCTGCTAACTTGCAGCACGAACGCGGCGCCGAAATCATCGCGATCACCGGCAGCAACGGCAAGACCAGCGTCAAGACGCTGCTCATGTCTATTCTCGAGCGCGCTGGTCGCACCTACGCCAATCCCGGCAATCGCAACAACGAAATCGGCCTGCCGCTGGCAGTGATCGATGCGCCGGAAGACGCCGAATACGCGATCTATGAAATGGGCGCCGGCAAGCCGGGCGATATCGCCTACCTGACCGCCGTGGTCAAGCCCGATGTCGCGCTGGTCAACAACATCGCGCCCGCGCATCTGGAGCGCATGGGCAGTCTGCTCGGTATCGCCGATACCAAGGCCGCGATCTACGACGCCTTGCTGGCCGATGGCGTGGCCGTGATCAATGCCGACGATGCCTTCGCACCGTACTTTGCCGAGCGCGCGCACGGCCGCCGCATCATCCGCTTTGCGCTCGATGCCAGCGCCGATGTCAGCGCGCGCGACATTCGCGGCGATGCCGACGGTTCGCACTTTCAGTTGACGACCCCGCAAGGCGACGTAGCCATCACGTTGCCGCTCCCGGGACGTCACAACGTGTCGAATGCGCTGGCCGCGGCATCGCTGGCGCTCGCACTCGGCGTGTCGCTGGACATCATTGCCAACGGCCTCAACGCAGCCAAACCGGTTGCCGGACGCTTGATCTCGCATCAGCTCGCCAACGGCGTGCAACTGATCGACGACAGCTACAACGCCAACCCCGGTTCGCTCAATGCCGCCATCGAGTTGCTCGGTAGTAGTGGTGGCGAAGCGTGGCTGGTGCTCGGCGACATGCGCGAACTCGGCGGCGATGGACATGCGCTGCATGCCGAAGCCGGACGCCGCGCGAAAGCGGCGGGCATCGCGCGCCTGTATGCGCTGGGTGCCTTGAGCGCAGCGGCGGCGGATGCGTTTGGTGCAGGCGCACGGACATTCGATTCGCATGACGCACTGGCATCAGCACTGATCGCCGACTTCGTGACGATTCCCGCAAACGTCCGCGTGCTGGTCAAAGGTTCGCGAGGCAGTGCGATGGATCGCATCGTGACGGCGTTGCTGTCTGACGGGGAGGGCGCATCGCATGCTGCTTGAACTCACGCGCTGGCTGGAACAGCTGCAGAGCACGTTCGGGCTGTTCGCATACCTGACCTTCCGCGGCATCCTCGCGGCATTGACCGCGATGGCATTGTCGTTGTGGTGGGGCCCTGCCGTCATCCGCAGACTGGCCCAGTACAAGGGCGGCCAGCCGATCCGCAGCGACGGCCCGCAAACACATTTCGCCAAGGCCGGCACGCCCACCATGGGCGGCGCGCTGATCCTGATCGCGGTGACCGTGACCGTGTTGTTGTGGGGTGACCTGCGCAACCGCTATGTCTGGGTGGTGCTCGGTGTGCTGATCACGTTCGGGGCCATCGGCTGGTACGACGACTGGCTGAAGATCGTCAAGCGCGATCCGAACGGCATGAAGTCGCGCTGGAAGTATCTGTTGCAGTCGATCTTTGGTTTGGCGGCTGGCGTGTTCCTGTTCATGACCGCCGATACACCGGCAGCAACGACGTTTTTCTTCCCCTTGCTCAAGGATGTCGGGATTCCGCTCGGGATCTTCTTCGTCGTGGTCGCCTATTTCTGGATCGTGGGTTTCTCCAACGCTGTCAATCTCACCGACGGGCTCGATGGCCTCGCCATCATGCCGACGGTGTTGGTCGCATCTGCATTGGGCGTATTCGCCTACGCATCGGGTAACGCGGTGTTCTCCGCATACCTGCAGATCCCGGCGATTCCCGGCGCTGGCGAGTTGGTGATCATCTGCGCGGCGATCGCGGGCTCGGGACTTGGCTTCCTGTGGTTCAACACCTATCCAGCGATGGTGTTCATGGGCGACATCGGCGCCTTGGCGCTTGGCGCCGCACTCGGCGCGATCGCGGTGATCGTGCGCCAGGAAATCGTGCTCGCGATAATGGGTGGCGTGTTCGTGGTCGAAACCCTGTCGGTGATCATCCAGGTGGCGTCGTTCAAATTGACCGGCAAGCGCGTGTTCCGGATGGCGCCGATCCACCATCACTTTGAATTGAAAGGCTGGCCCGAGCCGCGCGTGATCGTGCGCTTCTGGATCATCTCGGTGATCCTGGTACTGGTCGGCCTCGCCACGTTGAAGGTGCGCTGATGACCGTCGCGTCCAACGGCGGCACGCAACGCCAGGCGACACGGCTCGACGCCATCCAGGGCCACTTCGACCCGTGGTTGCTCGGTGCGTCCATCACGCTCGCCTGTCTGGGCATCGTCATGGTCGCGTCGAGCTCGATTGCAATCGGCGAAGGCCTTGATGTAGGTCCGTTCTATTTCCTGACGCGCCATGTGATCTTTCTCGCGATTGGCGTCGGCTTCGCGCTGTGGATGATGCGCACTGAGTTGAAATCGATCGAAGCACACAATCAGATGTTGCTGCTACTGTGCTTCGTGTTGCTTCTGCTGGTGTTCGTGCCCGGTATCGGCAAGAGCGTCAACGGCGCAAAGCGCTGGTTGAACCTGGGCATCTCCAATTTCCAGGTGGTCGAAGCGGTCAAGTTGCTCTACATCGTCTGGCTGGCGAGCTATCTGGTGCGTTTCCGCGACGAGGTCAACGCGACGTGGAAGGCGACACTCAAACCGATCTTTGTTGCCATCGGTCTGGTCGCATTGCTGATCCTGCAACCGGATTTCGGATCGCTGTCGCTGATCCTCGCGATCACCGCCGGCATGCTGGTACTCGGCGGGGTGCACATGCCGCGCATGTTCGGCCCGGTGTTGATCGGGCTGCCGGTGCTGGCGGCGATCGCCATCGCCGAACCGTATCGCGTGCGTCGATTCACTTCGTTCCTCGATCCGTGGGCCGATCAACTCGGCAGCGGATACCAGCTGACCAATGCATTGATGGCGGTGGGCCGTGGCGAATGGTTCGGCGTCGGTTTGGGCGGCTCTGTGCAGAAGTTGTCGTACCTGCCCGAGGCGCATACCGATTTCATCATGGCGGTGATCGGTGAAGAATTGGGTTTCGTAGGTGTGTGCCTTGTCGTTGGCCTGTATGCGCTGCTGGTGGGCCGCGCGTTCTGGATCGGGTTGCAGTGCGTGGAGATGCGACGCCACTTCGCCGGTTATTGCGCCTTCGGCATCGCGCTGTGGATTTCGTTGCAGAGTTTCGTCTCGATCGGCGTCAACCTCGGCCTGTTGCCGACCAAGGGCTTGACGCTGCCATTGATTTCGTCGGGCGGTTCCAGCGTGCTGATGACCTGCGCGGCGCTCGGCGTGTTGCTGCGCGTGTCGTACGAACTCGATCGCGCGCAGCGCCAGGTCGCGAAGTTGCGCGGTGATGCGCAGCAGCCCTCCGACCGCAGCATCGCAGCGACCACGCAGCCGCCTGCTGCAACGGCGACCGCCGCTGCGCGCGGCACCAGCCGCTTGCGTCAGCGGGTCGAACCGGCGTTGGGCGCAGGGAGAAGCGCATGACCGATGCGAGCGCTCCGGTGATGATTCTCGCGGGCGGTACCGGCGGGCACATCTTCCCCGGTCTTGCGGTCGCGCATGCTCTGCGCGCGCGCGGAGTGCCGGTGACGTGGTTAGGCGCCAGTGGCGGCATGGAAATGCGCCTGGTGCCGCCGCACGGTATCCAGATCGACACGATTGCGGTGTCGGGATTGCGCGGCAAAGGCATCGCGACATTGCTGCTGGCGCCGTTGCGCGTGTTGAACGCCATCCGCGCCGCGCGCGCCACGCTGAAGCGACGCAAACCACGGGCGGTGATCAGCTTCGGCGGCTATGCCGCGGGTCCGGGAGGAATCGCGGCGCGGCTGGGCGGCGTACCACTGGTCGTGCATGAGCAGAACCGCGCGCCTGGCCTGACCAATCGCGTGCTGGCTAAATTCGCACGTCGCGTGCTGACCGGTTTTCCGGGCAGCTTTGTTGATGAGGAAGTGGTCGGCAATCCGGTGCGCGCGGAGATAGCGGGCATCGCTCCGCCTGCGGATCGTCTTTCAAATCGAAATAGCGTGTTGCGACTGCTGGTGCTCGGAGGAAGCCAGGGCGCACGCGCGTTGAACAACGCGGTGCCGACGGCATTGGCCGCATTGCGTGACATGACATTGCACAACATCCGGTTCGAGGTGCGTCATCAGTGCGGCGAGAAAATGCGCGATGACGCGCAGCGTGCGTATTCCGACGCAGGCGTCGCCGCCAGCGTCGAACCATTCATTGCCGACATGGCGGCTGCCTACGCGTGGGCGGATCTGGTGGTCTGTCGTGCAGGCGCGTTGACGCTGGCCGAAGTGTGCGCCACGGGAATCGGCAGCGTGCTGGTGCCGTTCCCGCAGGCCGTCGACGATCACCAGACCAAGAACGCGCAGTTCCTGGTCGAACGCGGCGCGGCCATTCTGTTGAAGCAGGACGAACAACTTGCTGAGCGCCTGCGCGACACGCTCCGCGATCTTGCCGCCGCACCAGAAAAACGCATGGCGATGGCCGAAGCCGCACGCGCATTGTCCCGGCCCGATGCCGCCGAGCGCGTCGCCGACATCGTGCTGCAAGTCGCGCTTCACATCAGCGTGTCGCAGGAGGCCGCATGACCTCGAAACTGCATGGCCGTCGACTGCAGGACAGTGGCGATCTGGCCAAGGCGCATCGCCGCGTGCATTTCGTGGGCATCGGCGGCGTCGGCATGAGCGGAATCGCAGAAGTGCTGTGCACGCTCGGCTATGAAATCTCGGGATCCGACAACGCGGAGAACGCGGTCACACGGCGGCTGACGAAACTCGGCGCCACCATCCATCGCGGCCATGCGGCTGCGAACGTACTGGGGACCGACTGCATCGTTGTCTCGAGTGCGATCAAGCCGGACAATCCTGAACTGATGGAAGCGCGCGCCCAGCGCATCCCGATCGTCCCGCGCGCGGAGATGCTCGCCGAGTTGATGCGGTTCCGCCGCGGCATCGCCGTCGCCGGCACGCACGGCAAGACCACGACCACGTCCTTGCTGGCCAGCGTGCTGGGCGAGGGCGGTCTTGACCCCACCTTCGTCATCGGCGGGCAGCTACTCGCCGCCGGCGCCAATGCGCGACTAGGCGCCGGCCAGTGGCTGGTGGCCGAAGCCGATGAAAGCGATGGCAGTTTCCTGCGCCTGAATCCGCTGATCGCGGTGATCACCAACATCGATGCCGATCACCTCGAAAACTACGGCGGCGATTTCGCCAACGTGCAGGCGGCGTTCGAGGAGTTCCTGCACCGCCTGCCGTTCTACGGGTTGGCGGTACTGTGCATCGACGATCCCGAAGTCGCCACGCTGGCGGCCGCGACCCTGCGCCACGTCATGACCTACGGCTTCGATCCGCATGCCGACGTGCGCGCGGAAGACGTCACGCAACAAGGCGCGCGCATGCACTTCACGCTGTGCCTGCCGGATGCCTCGTGCACGCCGGTGACACTGGC
>JAYTAY010000199.1:0-4122 GCA_043737255.1 Luteimonas sp. | reverse complement strand
TAGAGCACGAAGTCAGTCCGTCCATCGCCATCGAAATCATCGGTGATATTGGGTTCGTCGCCCGCCTGACCGAACTCTTGTGTTCGTAGCAAAGTTGGATGGCTTGATGGGCGAATGATGAATTGGCTTGGAGCACCGGGTCGCCAGAGAGCCGCATCGGCCAGGCCATCGCCATCCCAATCGCCCTGCAGGAACAAATCAGTCGAGATGCCGTGAACAAAGCTGGTGTCCGCACCACCCCCAGCGGAATTGTTGTCCTTGATGAACCACGTAACCGCACCACCAGATCCGCCGCCGGTATTGCGGACCAGCACGTAACTTGATCGGCCGCGGCCGGTGAAATCCATTCGGGCAAGCTTGCAAGTACCAAGAGACGCGATCTCGAAGCCATTGCGGAAAATCGCGTCTGCTTGGGGTAGCAGGCTGAGTGTCGCCGAGTTGACCGTTCCCGCGTCACCACCAACGACGTCGGCGACATTGAGGGTCCAGACGCCGCTGGCGTTCGCGGCCGAAAGCCCCGCGAATGCACCGTCAAGCGAGGTAAAACACCCACCGCCATCGTTGGTGCCGGTGATCAGTTCCGCGCCTTGCGTACTGGTGCGATAGCTGCCCACGGGAACGTTCGCCGCATTCCCTAGCGGCGACGCCGCAGCCCACAAGTCCGAACCGAAATCGCTGAAGATATAAACGCCCGCGAGATTGGCAGAGCCCCCTATGCCAGTCGTCCTGAGGCCGACCCTGCTCATCATGACGAGCCGCGCGATTCCAGCGGGCGACGTCAACGTGACCTTCAGGTCTTGGATAAACGTGTGATTGATAGCCAATGTCAGCTTCACATCGCCAACCGGCTGGTTGTACGCCAATGTACTGAAGGTAATATTGATGCCGGCGGGCGTGTTGTCGGGAATTGCACCCACGCCGACCCCTGCGAAATCGATGGCGAGCACATTTCCGCTGCAGGCGATAGCGGCCAACATGCAGCTAGACCACTTAAAAACCCGAATCCACATGGCACACTCCCCAGAGATTACAAAGCTGTTGGAAAACAAAATAGATTCCACAAACATCGGCAGCTTAGTGGCGAATTACGCCACCGTAAAGCTGCTAGCCGGCACCCGAGCTGGAATATAGCGTCTAGAAAACGCAGTGTCGACGCGCTCAAGTGGGTATCCTGTGGCCATGCCGCGACTGCTGATGAACCTCAACCAGGTGCCCGATGACGAGGCGGCCTCGGTGCGTGCGTTGCTCGACGAAGCCAAATTCGACTGGTACGAGATTGCTCCCAATCGTTGGGGTATTTCACCAGGAGCAATATGGATCAGCGAGAGCGAGGACTACGAGGCGGCGAAGGCTTTGCTGGACGATTTCCAGGCGAAACGAGCGCGCGCTGCGCGTGATGAATACGAAACGGAGCGGAACAGCGGCACGAAGCCGACCCTTGTTGCTGCTGCCCGCAACAACCCGATGAAGTTTCTGGTAGCACTGATTTGCATCGCCCTGATGATGGGGCTTGCCGCGCTGCCGGTGTTCCTGCTCGGCTCGCGATAGGTCGCGTTGCGATAGCAGTGCTGCGCGGAGCAGTGGGTTGCGATGGCGCATTCAACACATCAGCGGCTTGCCAACGATCTTGAATGTTTCGTGGTCAGGCCACACTGAATTGGCTCGACGCGCAGCGAAAATACAACCATGTCCGAAGACCCCGTTCAACTCGCCTGTCCGAACTGCGCGGCCATCAACCGCGTCGCACGGGAACGTCTGGCGGAACTACCTAAATGCGGCCGGTGCCACCAAGCCCTGTTTGCTGCTGTGCCGGTTGCATTGACTGCGGCCACATTCGATAACCATGCGGTTCGCAGCAACCTGCCTTTGCTTGTCGACTTTTGGGCGCCATGGTGCGGGCCGTGCCAATCGATGGCACCACAATTCGCGGCCGCTGCGAAACATCTGGAACCCGATATGCGCTTGGCCAAGGTCGATACGGAAGCCGAGCCGGCGCTGGGTGCGCGATTCGGCATCCGCAGCATTCCGACCTTGTTGTTGATGCAATCCGGCAATGAAATCGCGCGCCAGTCCGGGGCGATGGGTGTTGAGCAGATCGTGCAATGGGCTCGCATGCAGTTGATGGCGGACTGATCGTAGTGAAAGATAAAGACAACGATCCCGAACCAACCGCGCCTACGCCACCCGAGCCCGGTGATTGCTGCGGCGATGGCTGTTCGCGCTGCGTCAACGATGTGTACGCCGAAGCGTTGGACCGTTATGAAGCACGCCTCGCCTCACGGCGCGAGTGACAAATTGACGACCATGCTTCTTGATCTACCGGGACTTTCGTCAGGCGCAAGTTCCCAGTCATCGCCGTACCATCACCCGGTTCCCAACAACGGAAGGTAGCCCATGAAACGTATTCCACTGTCATTGATCATCCTGTCGGTAAGTGCCGCTGCAAGTGCACACGAGATGCCGAAGTTCGACCCGCAGCGACTTTCGGATCAGGTGAAGACCTTGTCCTCCGACGCTTTCGAGGGCCGTGGTCCGGCAACGGACGGTGAGGCTAAAACCGTTGCCTACGTCATCGATCAGATGAAGGCAGCCGGCCTTCAACCCGGCGGCGACCTCGCTGACGGCAAGCGTGCATGGACGCAAGCCGTTCCGCTGCTTCGCGCCGAAATTAAGGGCGAACTAACCCTGGGCTTTTATACGAACGGCAGCAAACAGGTGCTCACTCAAGGTTCGGAAATTGCGGTTCGCGCGGCAACGGATGGCTCTAAATCCGTCGATTTCAGCGATGTGCCGTTGATCTTCGCCGGCTACGGCATCACGGCTCCCGAGCGAAAATGGGACGATTTCAAAGGAATGGACGTCAAAGGCAAGATCATCGTCGTCCTGATCAATGACCCGGATTTCGAAACTGGCAAGGGCGACTTCGGTGGCAAGGCAATGACGTACTACGGCCGCTGGACCTACAAGTACGAACAAGCAGCACGACTTGGGGCGCTCGGGATACTGATCGTGCATGAAACCGCTCCGGCCTCATACGGTTGGGCGACCGTCAAGAACTCCAACACCAACACCATGTTCGACGTGGTTCGCGACAACCCGAAATCCGTACATCCCACCATGGAAGCGTGGATCCAGCGCGATCTTGCCGTCGAACTTTTCAAGAAGGCGGGCCTGGATTTTGATGCGCACAAGAAGCTCGCGCAGTCCCGTGAGTTCAAGCCTGTTGAGCTCAATGGAATCACGATGGCGGCGAAGTACGATGTCGACAGCAAAGTGATCACGTCGCAAAACATTGTCGGTCGAATCGATGGCAGCAAGCGGCCCGATGAGACGATCATCTACAGCGCCCACTGGGATCACTTGGGCATCGGCAAGCCGGATGCGAAGGGCGACACCATATACAACGGCGCCGTTGACAATGCTACCGGCACGGTCGCTCTGGTCGAGATTGGCCGCGCGTTCGCGAGTCAACCAAAGCCGGAACGCTCGGTCGTTTTCCTCGCAGTTACGGCGGAGGAGAAGGGTTTGCTCGGTTCCGAGTACTACGCGGCCAAACCGTTGTATCCAACCGGTCAGACCGTCGCCGTTATCAACATGGATGCGCTCAGTCCTGGCGGCCGAGCGAATAATTTCACCACGTCCGGCAGTGCAAAATCCGAGCTGCTTGATCGCCTGGTCAAGGATGGTGAAAAGGCGGGTATGAACTACGTCACGGATCCGCGTCCGGAAGCCGGCGCATTCTTTCGATCAGATCATTTCTCGTTCGCCAAGCGTGGCGTTCCAGCGCTCTCGTTTGGATCGGGTAGGGACCTGGTTGATGGAGGGACCGCTGCGGGCGAAGCCGCCGGCAAGCAATACGTGACCGAGCGCTATCACCAGCCGGCCGACCAATGGGAAGCAAGCTGGACTTTTGCCGGCATGGCGCATGACCTGCAACTGCTCTACAAGCTTGGCGACGACCTCGCCAATTCCGAAACCTGGCCGAATTGGTCGGAAGACTCTGAATTCCGCGCCGTACGCGACGCGGACCGCGCCAAAGTGGCTGATGCCAGCAAGCCGTAATTTGCCTTTTCAACGCAATTGGGGCAGGGAAGCACGAATTCCGGCATAATGCGCGGCTGT
>JAYTAY010000198.1:0-4124 GCA_043737255.1 Luteimonas sp. | reverse complement strand
GTGATACATTTCGATCCGGCTGGCCGCATCGCGCAGGGCGTCTTTCAACGAATCCGTCAACTCCGCCTCGGCCTCGACAAACTCGCCCTGGCGCACAGCGAATGTGTCCAGCGAAACTCCGTCGTAACGCTCGGTGAGCATGCGCAAGGCCGCGTCACCATCGCTGCGCACCTGGTCAATACTCGCTCGCGCAGCGGCAAAAACCGTCGCTGAAATCGCGGCCGAAGGACGCTGCAACAATGCCGATTGTTCGACGCGGCCCAACGCGCTCCAGTCCACGATCGGCATGCCTGGCAACGATTGCGATGCCAGTTGCATTGCGGATTGCAATGTCATTTGCGCGTTCATGCCAACATCCTCTCCACCGGCAACACCATCAAGCCACGCGCACCCGCGCGCTTGAGATCTTCCAGCCGTTGCCAAGTCATCGAGCCATGACACAGCGCCTGCAACGCGAGCGAATCGCTGCCATCGACCTGCATCACCGTCGGTGCATCCACATCCGGGAGCAGTTGCATCAATCCAGCCAGTTGGCTGCGCTGCGTCTGGAACAGCAGCAACCGGCTGTCCTTCTGCCGCAACACGCCATCGAGGCGACGCATCAACATTGCAGCCAATTCGCCGCGTGCATCCTTGAATTCCGCCACCGGCCCGGCCAGCACCGCCTGGCTTTCGAGCAGCGTCAGCACCGGCTTGAGCTGGTTCGCCGCAAGCGTGGCGCCGCTCGACACCAAGTCGCACACCGCATCGGCCTGGCCGAGACGCGGCGCGATTTCGACTGAACCCGACAACACCACGACATCCGCATCGATGCCCAGTTCCACCAGCCAGTTCGCCAGAATCGATGGATAGCTGGTCGCGATACGTTTGCCCTGCAATTGCGCGGGACCCGTCCACTCCCAGTGGTCGGGCACCGCGAGATCCAGACGACAGCCACCAAAACCCAGCTCGCGCCACGGACGATATGCAGACGCGAGTCCGCGCGCGGTGCGTTCGCCGCCCTGCTCGATCAGCACGTTGCTGCCGACCACACCCAGATCGCAGATGCCATCGGCGATCAAACCGGGGATATCGTCATCGCGCACCAGCAGCAGGTCGATTGGCAACGATTCCCCGTGGCAGAACAGTCGGTCGCGGCTCTCGCGCCAGCTCAGCCCACACGACGCCAGCATCGCGCGCGCGGGATCGCTGAGGCGTCCACTTTTCTGGATGGCAATGCGCAATCGATCGCGCACCACGGCTGTGGCGGGTGGGCTCATGGCGGCAACTTCAATGGGAGGAGTGGTTCACTGCTATCGGGCTTGACGGCGCTGGCGTCGCACGGCAGCGGCATAACCGCCTGCGCCGCGATCGAGCGTGCGGGCCACGCGGCCGATGGTGGTCACGCTGACCTGCGTCTGGTCGTGGATTTCGCGATACGGCACACCTTCGAGCAGCAATGGCACCACCTTCCAACGGTCGGCCATCGCCTCGAGTTCGGCCGGGGTGCACAAATCCGACAGGAACGCCTGTACCTCGGCGGCGCTGCGCAACCGGGACAACGCCAGGGTCAACTTGGCGATGGCCATATCGTTGTCGTCAGGTTCGGTGGCGCGTCGTTTCAAGAAAATCTCGAACATGTTGTATCAATGTATTAGTACGTTAATCTGTTAATACGAACAGGTCAAGCCACCCATGCTGTCGCGGGAGTGGCCTGACAAGGGGCCGTAGCCGGCCATTTATCCCGTTGTCCGCTATGCCTCGCCTGAAGCGGCGAGTATCGTTGGGGACTAGGGAGGGGAAATGGGACGACTGGCGGGTTTGTTACTGGCGATGGCTCTGCTGGCATTTGCAGCCGTGGCCGCGCCATCCACGTCTCTGCCACTGGTGCTGCAGGGCGCAGAGTCGTCGCTGCAACTCTCCCCATACATCACCTATCTGCAAGACGCTGGTGGACGAATGGATCTGGCCGCTGTGCAGGCCGAAGGTGCCCAAAAGCGTTTCCAGCCGCTGCCCGAAGGCAATGCGACCTTCGGCTTCCAGGATGGCGCGTACTGGTTCCACACCCGCATCACCAATCGGCAACACCCTGAAACGCGCTGGTTGCTGGTGCAGCAGTACGCGTTGAGCGATCACATCGACGTCTACGCGCGCTATCCGGATGGCCGAGTCAGCCACGAGATCGGCGGCGACTCGCAACCCTTCAGCAGCCGCGCCATCAAGTATCGGCATCCCAATTTCTGGGTTGATCTTCCGCGGGGCCAGTCGGTCGACGTGTTCGTCCGCATCGAAAGCCAAAGCTCGATGCAGGTGCCACTCGCGCTGCTAACGCCCAAGGCGTTTGCAGAGCTCGCCCGCGATTCGCAACTCGGGATCGGCCTGTATTACGGCATCCTGCTGGCGTTGTTCTTCTCCAATCTGGTGCTGTGGCTGTGGCTGCGCGATCACAGCCACGCCTGGTACCTGTTCCACATTTCAGCATTTGGACTGGTGCTGTTTTGCCTTAATGGACTCGCCTTTGAATATCTGTGGCCAAATTCAACATGGATGGCCGACAAGGCAGTGCCGGTGATGATCTGCCTTGCCCAGATCGGCATGCAACAGTTCGCGCGCAATTTCCTCGAGCTGGATCGACGATGGCCAGCGGGCGACCGGGTCGGGCTGGCCATGATCGCTTTCTTCAGTTTGTTGTTCGTTGCCGCACTGGTGCTGCCGTATCGAATCGTCACACCGCTCGCATCCCAGGCGGTGTTTTTCAGCGTGCTGTGGATCATCATCGAAACAGTGATCGTGCTGCGTCGTGGTTATGCACCGGCGAAACTGTTCCTGCTGGCGTGGGCGATGTTCCTGCTCGGCACTGCCATGTTCACCGCGGTCGCATTCAACCTCATGCCCAAGACCTTCATCACCGAATACGGCGTGCAGATCGGTTCCGCGCTGGAAATGCTGTTGCTGTCGATTGCACTGGCCTACCGCTACGCATCGTTGCGCAACCGCAACGAACAACTGGTGCGCGATGCCAATGAGCAGCTGGAGCACAACGTCACCCTACGCACCGCCGAGCTCAGCCATGCGCTCGAGCAGCTGGGCGAGGCCAATGGACGGTTGCGGGAGTTTAGCCGGCGCGATGCATTGACCGGCGTTTACAACCGCCGTCACTTCCGCGAAAGTTTCGAGCGAATACTGCAAGACGCGAGACCGGAGGCAAAACCCGTGTCTTTGCTGCTGGCTGATCTCGACCACTTCAAACGCGTCAACGACACCCATGGCCACCTGGTCGGCGACGATTGCCTGCGCTGGGTAGCGCGCTGCATGGAAGAAACGCTTGCCGAATACAACGCAGTGGTGGCGCGGTTCGGCGGTGAGGAATTCGTGGCGGTGCTGCCGGGATCGGACATGTCGGCCGCCATGCGCGCGGGCGAATCCTTGCGGCAACGTATTTCTGCTCGGCCATTGCGAGTCGGCGATCGCGATATCCGGATGACCGTCAGCATCGGCGTGCACGCAATCGATACTCGTCATGATTCACGAGCAGACGATGCGATACAGGCTGCTGATGAAGCGCTGTATGCAGCCAAGGGCCAGGGACGCGACCGCGTGCAGCCTGCGCTGGTCGCAACCCGATTGCTCGCCGACGGCGTCTAAGGGCGCGCGATCGGGAGCAACCTCCCACTGGCGACCAGAGCCACGGCCGCCGCGACTTCGCCATCCATTGCGCGATCGCGTTCGAGGAATGGAATGACCTGCCTGATCACGGCATGTGCGGCCGCCACTGCGCTGCCGGGGTGAAATTCCTGCGCAGCCGACAACTCCTCGCGCAAGGCTTCGACTTCCTGCATGAAGGCCGGACGATCCGCGGCATCGGGCATCGGCGCACATTGCACTTTTGCTGCCAGCATTCGTGCATCGGCACGACCAGCGAGTCCGCGCGCCGAGTTGATCATGTCGCGCCGCAGATCCAGCGCCTGCGCGGCGGTGTACAGCTCCAGCGCCAGCACCTTGCCCAGATCATCCGCCATCGCGAGCACGTGGCGCGCTTCGTTGGCGCCCATCGAGACGTGGTCTTCTGCATTCGCGCTGGTCGGGATCGAGTACACCGACGCTGGATGCGCACGGCTGGCGAGGTCGTTGACGATGGCCGCCGC
>JAYTAY010000197.1:0-1643 GCA_043737255.1 Luteimonas sp. | reverse complement strand
GTGCGACCAGGCAATACCGGACTGCGCCGTTGCAAGGCGTCTGGCAACACCCGCCGTATTTCCACAACGGCGCCGCGCCGACGCTGGAAGCGGTCGTGGCGACCTACAACACCCGCAAATCGCTCGGGCTGAACCAGGCGAACATCGCCGACCTGGCGCAGTACCTCAAATCGTTGTGATGCGATTCGTAGGCTGGGTTGGCTTCATCAACCCAGCACGTGTTGATTCGACCGCCAGTTGGGTTGGCAGCGTCAACTAGGCCTACCCTGACCTGCTCAAACGGAGCAGCTCCGTAGCCGGGATGGAGCGCAGCGGCTTTCAACTGCGAAGCTGGTCCACCCGGGGTTCTTTGTCTCCCGCCAGGAAAAGCCAGGGGGTCGCTGCGCTCCACCCGGGCTACGACATGCCATCGAATTGGACATTCAGATCGCGTAATACATCTGGTATTCCAAAGGATGCGTCGCACCGCGGAAGGCGGTCACTTCCTTCATCTTCAGCGCGATGTAGCCATCGATGAAATCATCGGTGAACACGCCGCCGGCCTTGAGGAAGTCGCGATCCTTGTCCAGTGCTTCCAGCGCCTGGTCGAGCGAATGGCAGACGGTGGGGATGCCCTTCTCCTCTTCCGGCGGCAGGTCGTACAGGTCCTTGTCGCTGGGGCTGCCGGGATCGATTTGATTCTTGATGCCGTCGAGGCCGGCCATCATCAGCGCGGCGAAGGTCAGGTAACCGGAATTCATCGGGTCCGGAAAGCGGATCTCGATGCGGCGCGCCTTGGGATTGGACACGTACGGGATGCGGCACGACGCCGACCGGTTGCTCGCCGAATACGCCAGCATCACCGGTGCCTCGTAACCGGGCACCAGCCGCTTGTACGAATTCGTCGTCGAGTTGGCGAACGCATTGATCGCGCGCGCATGCTTGAAGATGCCGCCGATGTACCACAGCGCCATCTGCGACAGACCGCCGTAACCGTCGCCGCTGAAAAGATTGACGCCGCCCTTGGCCAGCGACTGGTGCACGTGCATGCCACTGCCGTTGTCGCCCACGAGGGGCTTGGGCATGAAGGTCGCGGTCTTGCCGTTGCGGAACGCCACGTTCTTGATGATGTATTTCATCGTCAACAGGTCGTCGGCCTTTTTCACCAGCGTGTTGAACTTGGTGCCGATCTCGCACTGGCCGGCGTTGGCGACTTCGTGGTGGTGCACTTCCACTTCGATACCGACCGACTCCAGCGTCTTGCACATCTCCGCGCGCATGTCGTGCAGCGAATCCAGCGGCGCGACCGGGAAGTAGCCGCCCTTGACGCCGGGACGGTAGCCGCTGTTCCCGCCTTCGTATTCCTTGCCCGAATTCCAAGCCGCCTCTTCCGAATCGACGTGGAAGAAGGTATGGCCCATCTCGTTGGCGTAGCGCACCGAATCGAAGATGAAGAACTCCGGTTCCGGGCCGAAGAACGCCTGCTCGGCGATGCCGCTGGACTTGAGGAACGCCTCGGCGCGCCTGGCGACACCGCGCGGATCGCGCGAGTACGCCTGCATCGTCGCCGGGTCGAGGATGTCGCAGGTCAGCACCAGCGTCGGATCGGCGGTGAACGGATCCAGGAACGCGGTCGAGGGATCCGGCAGCAGCACCATGTCGGA
>JAYTAY010000196.1:0-1646 GCA_043737255.1 Luteimonas sp. | reverse complement strand
TTCGGCGCTTGCCACGCAGCAGGCCACGGCCTGTCGCGACACGCTTGGCACACGCGCCGACCTGCGCTTTTACACCACCACCGATGCGGTGCGTGATCTCGACAGCGTACGCAAGGCGATCGGCGCGAAAAAAATAAACCTGGTCGGCGTCTCCTACGGCACGCGCGTCGCGCAGCAATATGCGATGCGATATCCGGCCAGCACGCGCAGTATCGTGCTCGATTCGGTCGCGCCCAATGCGCTGTACCTGGGCGGCATCTTCGCGCGCAATCTGGACGATGCGCTGGCGTTGCAGTTCGGACGTTGCAACAAGGACGCAGCGTGCAAGTCCAAACTCGGTAATCCGCGCACGCAACTCGACACCTTGTTGGCGAAATTGAAAACCGATCCACCGCTGGTGTCGTATCGCGACAGCACCACCGGCGCGATGCACGAGGAACGCCTGCAGCCAGGGCATGTAGTTGGCCTGGTGCGGATGTATGCGTACATGCCGATGGCCGCGTCGCTGCTGCCGATCATGATCGACGATGCCAACCGCGGCCATTACGAAGGCCTGATGGCATTGTCGAAGATGCTGACCTCCGAGCTGGAAGACGCGATGGCGATGGGCATGCAGCTGTCGGTGCTGTGTACAGAAGATGGTGCGCAGTTGCGCGCGGATCCGGACGGCGCCAACACGTTGCTCGGCAATGATTTCGTCGATTACCTCGCGGCGCAGTGCAAGGTCTGGCCAAAAGGCACAGCGCCCGCCGATTTCCACGCGCCGCTGGCGACCCAGGTGCCGGCACTGCTGCTGTCCGGCGAATACGATCCGGTCACGCCGCCGCGCTATGGCGACGATGTCGTCAAGCATCTGCCGATGGGTCGTCATCTGGTCTTGCGCGGCCAGGGCCACAACGTCATCGGCGCAGGCTGCATGCCGAAACTGTTCGCGCAATTCATCGAAACCGCCGACGCGAAAGCGCTCGACGCCAAATGCCTCGACACGCTGGCCTACGTGCCGCCGTTCACCAGCTTCAACGGATGGGAACCATGATCACCGCAGATAATTTGCACAAGGCTTTCAAGACCAAGACCGGCGTGGTGAAAGCTGTCGATGGCGTCGGCTTCGAAGCGCGCGACGGCGAAATCACCGGCCTGCTCGGCCCCAATGGCGCCGGCAAGACCACCACGCTGCGGATGCTGTACACGCTGATGTCGCCGGACCAGGGCCGCGTGCTGGTCGATGGTGTCGATCCGGCGATCGATGCGGCTGCCGTGCGGCGCGCGCTGGGCGTGTTGCCGGATGCGCGCGGCGTCTACAAACGGCTGACCGCGCGCGAGAACATCGCCTATTTCGGACAGCTGCATGGCTTGTCGAAGGCACAAATCGCCGCGCGCACGCAACTGTTGGCCGACGCGCTGCAGATGCAGGATTTCCTCGATCGGCAGACTGAAGGTTTCTCGCAAGGCCAGCGCACCAAGACCGCGATTGCACGTGCGCTGGTGCACAACCCGAAGAACGTGATCCTGGACGAGCCGACCAACGGGCTCGACGTCATGACCACGCGCGGCCTGCGCGCATTCTTGAAACAGCTGCGCGACGAAGGCCGCTGCGTGATTTTTTCCAGCCACATCATGCAGGAGGTCGCTGCGTTGTGTGACCG
>JAYTAY010000195.1:0-1648 GCA_043737255.1 Luteimonas sp. | reverse complement strand
GGGAACGAATGGAAGAGCCGAATTATACGGGGCCGGGGACGCCGGCCGGTCTCCTGCCAGCGATTGTCAGTAGGGAGGGGTATTCTCTTCAGATGTCGACTTACTGCGATTTCGCCCCCGGCCATCCCGTCCATGCGCCCTATCACGACCATGAATATGGCGTACCCCAGCGCAGGGAGGCGGAGCTGTTCGAACGCCTGATCCTGGAGATCAACCAAGCTGGATTGAGCTGGGAAACCATCCTCAAGAAGCGCGAAGGTTTTCGTCGCGCATACGACGGCTTCGACGTGGACACGGTGGCCGCTTACGGCGAGGCCGACCGCATGCGCTTGCTGGCCGATGCCGGGATCATCCGCAATCGGCTGAAGGTGGCGGCGGCGATCCACAATGCGCAGGTGATCCGTGGGTTGCGCGATTCGCACGGCGGTTTCGTGCAGTGGCTGGATGCGCACACGTTGCTTGATGGCGGGCTGCGCGACAAGGCCGCGTGGGTGAAGCTGTTCAAGACACACTTCCGTTTCACCGGCGGCGAAATCGTCGGTGAGTTTTTGATGAGCTTGGGTTATCTACCGGGTGCGCATCGCGAGGATTGCCCCGCGTACAAACGCATCGTCAAGCTCAAGCCGGTGTGGATGCAGCATCGTCGGTAGAGCGGACTTCAGTCCGCTGAACTTTCGCGCGAACGATTCAGCAGACTGAAGTCCGCTTTACCGGGGTTCTACTGGGTTTCGCTGAACCGTAAAATTCCCTGCGGGCCGAACATCCGGAACGGAATCGACTGCAGCTGCATGCCGCGATTCACCTGCACTGCGAAATGTAGATGTGGGCCGGTGGTGAAGCCGGTATTACCCGACAGCCCGATCACTTCGGCCTTGCGCACGCGCTGGCCAACGCGTACCAGTACGCCCTCGGGTTTGAGATGCGCATACAGCGCCATCGTGCCGTCGTCGTGGACGATGCGCACGAAGTTGGCGCGGCTGGCGTCGTTTCCAGTATCAAGTCCGGCGCGTTCGAAATCAGTTTCGATGTCCATCACCGTGCCCGCGCGTGCGGCGATCACCTGCGTGCCGATATCGGCGGCGAAGTCCACCGCATGACGATTCTGCAGATCATGATGACTGAATGCGCCGCCCCAGCCCTGTTCGACCTGCAGCGCCGTACCGCTGAGTGGGTAGACGTATTCAATATCGCGCGGCTGCGCGTTGGGGTCGCCGGGCACCACGTCCAGCCACAGCTCGGCGTTGGTTTCGGGGCCAAGCCGCGCGACCAGTCCCCGCTGCAGCGACGCCACCACCGTACGTGCGGGTAGCGGCGGTTCGGCACTTGCGACCGTGCCGCGCAGCGGCCGCAGCAGCACCTCGACCGGCCCGGCGAGATGGTTGTCGGCCCAGGCCTCGATGGCATCGTCGCGCGTCTCAAAACGAAGCTGCACAATCTGCGCTTGTTCGCCGGTCATCGGGGTCCGTCTTATCGGAACGCGCTGCGGTTCGATGTTGTCCGCGACACGATTGCGGTCGCTACTCCTATCTGGCGGCACATGCTTGCCATCGGTCCAGCGGAGGAAGTCAGCGGCCCACGCGGCACTGAAGCCTGCGCAGGCGATCAGTAGCAGGGCGCCGAGCGCACGCATCGGCTTACGGACAGCTGC
>JAYTAY010000194.1:0-1652 GCA_043737255.1 Luteimonas sp. | reverse complement strand
CGCGCGCGATGCTCGACACCGCTTGCCGTTGGCTCAACACGGTGATGGCCGGTCGCATCTGGGCCGCTGGTGATCATTTCAGTCTTGCCGATTGCGGCGCAGTGCCGTTCCTGTTCTATGCCGACTGGACGCATCCCATCGGCGATGCCTTCCCGCATGTCGCCGCATATCGCCGACGATTGCTGGCGCGCCCCTCGTTTGCGCCGCGGTCGAAGAGGCGCGTCCGTATCGCAGCTACTTCCCGCCAGGCGCGCCGAATCGCGCCCAAGCCGCACACGCGCTGGTCATCCTGCTTTCGCGGGATACGCACGCAGCTTTAACCATGCATCAGCTAAAACAGATTCGCGATCACACCTGCATCGCATCCTCCCCATGACTCGCGAGATCCCCATGAACACACTGCACCAGATCGAACAGAAATTCTGGAAAGCCCTCAAGTCCGACCGCACCGTGATGCTCGGTCTGGACGGCGTCGAAGACGGCCACTCACGGCCGATGACAGCGCAGGCCGAAGACGGGAAAAGTCCGATCTGGTTCTTCACCTCGGTCGATAACGGCATCGTCAAGAAACTGACGCCCGGCAACCGCGCCATTGCGGCCTTCAGCTCAAAAGATCACGAACTGTTCGCGACCATCCACGGCACTCTCGTGCTCGACAACGACCGCACCGTCATCGACCGCCTCTGGAACCCGTTTGTCGCGGCCTGGTACGAAGGCGGCAAGGACGACCCGAAGCTGGCGCTGCTGCGGCTGGATGCCGAGCAAGGTGAAGTGTGGCTCAACGAAAACAGCCTGATTGCAGGCGTAAAAATGCTGATGGGGGTCGATCTGAAAAAGGATTACAAGGACAAGGTCGCCGAAGTCGACCTGCGCTGAGCACGAACCCAACACGTCAAATCGGGTTCGTGCCAATCCGGCGGCGACGCAAGGTGGGCGCAATCCTGCCTTGCGCATCGGATGCGCCACGCATCGTTCGTTTTGAGGAGCACACCATGCGGGCATCGACACGCAGGACCCTGATGGTGATGGCAGCGATGTTGCCTGCCTGCAATGCGAATCAGGACCACGCGTCATCGTCGCAGCCCGATGACCCAATCCCGCGGACTGTTGAAGTCGCCGCGGGTTCCGCAACGCAACCTGCGACTTCGCATGCAACGACTACAGCAGCGGCGCCCGCTGCAACGCTGGCGTTGTCGGGAGAAGGCCTCGACCTGGTCGACCCCATTTCCGGCTCCACCCGACATCTTCCTTTTGATGGCGATGCGGATGCGGTGGTCGCTGCCGTGACGCGCATCAGCGGCGCGCCAAGCCAGCGAGCGGTCAATGGCGAGTGCGGCGCGGGACCGATGGAATTCGTGACCTGGAACGATGGGTTGAGCGTGCTGATCCAGCAGCAGGGATTCCGCGGCTGGAGCATGAAGCAGCGCCCCGGAAACGCAGCTTTGCCGCTCACCACGATAAGCGGCATTGGTCTCGGTTCGACGCGCTCGGCGCTGGAAGCAGTGACGGTCATCACGGTGAGCGAAACTTCGCTGGGCACCGAGTTTTCAGCGGCTGGCCTCAACGGTCTGTTCGCGCCGGCTATGGCCGACGCACCCATCATCGCGATGTGGTCGGGCGTTTCTTGCGTGTTCCGCTGATCTGCAACGTCT
>JAYTAY010000193.1:0-1654 GCA_043737255.1 Luteimonas sp. | reverse complement strand
TCGCATCCTGGAACGACAACGCCTGCTCTGTGTGCTGAGCGCGCTCGGCGATCCAGTCGATCACCTGCTCTTCCATCACACGTGCCTGTAGCCCATTCATCAATTGGGGGTCGTTGCGGTACAACTCAACGACCTGGTCGGGCTCCTCGTAGGTGGAGGCAATCAGCCGCAACGTTTCATTCAGGCGTTTGGATTCAAGTCGCAAGTCGTGACGGCGGGCAATTTCGCCGACCAGCAGGCCGACCAGCACGCGCTTGCGCGCCGCATCCATCAACGGGCCCGGTATGACTTCCATGCGCTGACCCTGCTGGCGTGCCTGTTCAGCTGCATTACTGGCCATGGCCCGTGCTTCGTTCTCGACCAGGCGCGGCGGCATTTCGACATGGGAATACGCGGCGATCAGCTGCTCGCCGACTTCGCGGCGCAGACGGTTCATCAGCGCACCTTTGAGCTCACGCTCCAGATTGCTGCGGATATCCGAGCGGAACTGTTCGGGATCACCGCTCTTCACGCCGAAGCTCTTGATGAACAAGCGATCGACGTCCGGCAGGACGGGCTCGGACACGTGCATCGCATGTACGTTGACATCAGCGGACTGGCTCGCCAGCTGCGGCACCGGCCATTCGGCCGGGAAGTCGACCTTGATCGCCTTCTGCTCATCGCCGGTCATGCCGGCCAGCGCCGATTCGATACCGGCAAACATCATGCCGGAGCCGATCACGGTGCTGCCTTTCTCGACGCCTTCCGGCGGCAGGCGCTCGCCGTTGACCTCGGACCACATTTCCAGCTCGACCAGATCGCCTTCCTCGGCGCCGCGCTCGACCGGATTCCAGGTGCGGCGCTGCGTGCGCAGGTTCTCGACCATGCGATCGATGTCGACGTCCTCGACCTCGGCGGTGTGCCGGATCACAGTGAGTTGCTCGACATCGACATCACCAAAATCCGGGACCACCTCGAAGGTGGCGACATAGGCCAGTTCGCCTTCGCCGGCGGCTTCGGTACTGGGCACGATTTGCGGATTGCCGGCGATGCGAAAGGTCTGCTCGCGAATCGCGTTGTCGAAGCCTTCACGGAGCAAGCCCTCGAGGATTTCGGCGCGCACCTGCTGACCGTAGCGCTGTTCGATCACCTTGGTCGGCACCTTGCCTGGGCGAAAGCCCTTGATCTTTGCACCGCGCGCGATTTCGCGCAGACGGCCACCGACCTGGTTATCCAGGCTCTGCGTCGGCAGGCGGAAGGTCAGGCGGCGCTCAAGGTCACCGATGGATTCAACCGAGACTTGCATGTGAACTCCTGCATCTGCGGCTGTCTGGCCGCAGCATGAAAATTGGATGTCGGGTCTGGTCCGCTAACGCCGCCATCGGGCATCGCGGATCAGGCCAAAATGACTGGGTAGTTTGGCCGATTTAGGGATGCGCCGCCACACAGTCAGGCGTACGGAGGAGTCTGGGCCGGCCACCGCGCAGGGCAAAGGCGAAGCACCGCTGGTTGGTTTTTCCCACGCGCGAGGGCGCGTTCAGTTCTCGCTTTGGTTTCCTTCCTGCTGCGGCTTGGTGCGAAAGGGGGGACTCGAACCCCCACGCCTTGCGGCGTCAGAACCTAAATCTGGTGCGTCTACCAATTCCGCCACTTTCGCGTGCTGATGCATTCCGCC
>JAYTAY010000192.1:0-1663 GCA_043737255.1 Luteimonas sp. | reverse complement strand
GACCGCGGCGCGTGCAGCAGTTGAAATCATCGCGCGGCTCAAGACCGATCCGTTGCCCGCCGACACCATCCTCAATGTCAACGTGCCGGATCGGCCGTGGGAAGACATCGCAGGCTTCGAAGTTTCGCGTCTGGGCAATCGCCACCGTTCTGAACCCTGCGTGCCCGCGCAGGACCCGCGCGGTCGCAGCGTCTACTGGATCGGGCCGGCCGGGCGCGAACAGGACGCCGGGCCCGGCACCGATTTCCATGCGATCCGTACCGGAAATATTTCGATCACGCCCATCCACGTCGATCTGACGCGCTACCAGGCGCTGGAACACGTCGCCAGTTGGGTGAGCGGCCTGGCCGCTTCGCTGGAACGCACCGCATGACCACGCGCATGCGTCTGCAGCCCGAAGCGATCGGACTTGGCATGACCTCGCAGCGTGTGCGCGATCGGTTGATCGAGCGACTGCGGGACAACGGCATCCGCGACGAGCGCGTGCTCAACGTCATCCGTACCGTGCCGCGGCATCTGTTCGTCGATGAGGCGCTTGCGACGCGCGCCTACGAAGACACCGCGTTGCCGATCGGCCACGGCCAGACTATTTCGCAGCCGTGGGTGGTCGCCAGGATGACCGAAGCGGTGATCGATGGCGCAATGCCGAAGAAAGTGCTCGAAATCGGCACGGGCTCCGGCTACCAGGGTGCGATCCTCGCTGCGCTCGGCATGGAGGTGTACACGGTCGAGCGCATCGGCGAATTGCTGCGCAATGCGCGCAAGCGGTTTCGTTCGCTGGGTTTGAACGTGCGCAGCAAGCACGACGATGGCCGCATCGGCTGGCCCGAATTCGCACCTTACGATGCGATCCTTGTCACGGCGGGTGCACCTGCATTGGTCGATGCGTTGAAGGAACAGATTGCGCCGGGCGGCACGCTGGTCGCACCGGTCGGTGGTGCGACCTCGCAATCGCTGCTGCGGTTGCGCAAGGATGCCGATGGCGTCATCGAGGAAACCAATCTTGCACCGGTCGTCTTCGTGCCCTTGCTGTCGGGGATGATCGATTGAATCTCCCTTGCGCATTGACAACGCGGACGCCTGTAAGAGCAGCTTCAGCCGCTAGACTCGGAGTTTGGGTCGCGCAATATTATTTGCCCTCCGCGGCCTCGCGACTGAGGCCGCTCCTACAAGGGCGGGGGATGTTCGCATGAAAATCTTCGGTCCGATCTACGAACGCGCGCTCGCCTGGTCGCAACATCCCAAAGCACCGGCACTGCTGACCGGTTTGAGCTTTGCCGAAGCGGTGGTCTTTCCGGTACCGCCGGAGATCATGCTCGCACCGATGTGCCTGTCGCAGCCCAGGCGCGCGTTCTGGTTTGCCGCGCTGAGCCTGATCGGATCGCTGTTCGGTGCGGTAGTTGGTTATCTGCTGGGTCATTACGCCTACGAGCTGATCAAGCCGCTGTTCGAGTCGCTGGGCTGGATCGACAAGATCGATGCACAGGTCGCGCACCTGCGGCAGGTCGCTGCCGAATCGCCGTGGAAGGCGTTCTGGCTGCTTGTTCTGGCCGGGTTCACGCCGATTCCGTTGAAAATCTTTACATGGGCCTCGGGCATTGTTGGCATTCCGATGTTGCCGTTCCTCGCCAGCATGGCGGTTGGGCGCGGCAAGCGCGTGTTC
>JAYTAY010000191.1:0-1665 GCA_043737255.1 Luteimonas sp. | reverse complement strand
CCGTGTACACGCAGCCCGATCGTCCTGCAGGACGCGGCCGTGGCTTGACTGCCTCCCCGGTCAAGCTCGAGGCGATCAAGCGCGGCATTCCGGTACTGCAACCCGAATCCTTTAAATCGGAACTTGCGCGCGATGCGTTGCGTGCGCTCAAACCGGACCTGATGATCGTGGTCGCCTATGGCTTGATCCTGCCGCAAGCGGTGCTCGACATTCCCGCGTACGGTTGCTGGAACGTGCATGCATCGCTGCTGCCACGCTGGCGCGGCGCGGCGCCGATCCATCGCGCGATCGAGGCCGGTGACAGCCAGACCGGCGTCTGCCTGATGCAAATGGAAAAGGGCCTCGACACCGGGCCGGTGTTGTTGAAGCAAACCCTCACGATTGGCGAGAACGAAACCGGCGGACAGTTGCACGATCGCCTGGCGCAACTCGGCGCGCAGACGCTGGCCGACGGCCTGGGCCTGTTGCGCGCCGGCATGCGGCCGGTGAGGCTACCGCAGCCGAACGAAGGTGCAACGTACGCGCGCAAAATCGACAAGGCCGAAGCACGACTCGATTGGTCGCAACCGGCGCAGGCGCTTGCCAACAAGGTGCGCGCATTCAATCCGTGGCCAGTCGCCGAAGCAGAACTCGCCGGCGAACGCATCCGCATCCACGGCGCAATCGCATTGCCGCTCGCACACGGTTCAACAGTCGGCAGCGTGCTCGCCGCCGGACGCGAAGGCATCGACGTTGCCTGCGGCGAAGGCGCGTTGCGGATTCGCGTGCTGCAGCGCGAAGGCGGCAAAGCCATTACCGCTGCGGATTACCTCAATGCGCGTCGTGATTTGAAACCGCTCGTCCAGACGTCGGCATGAGCGGGGCTGCATCGCGCGTCGTCGCTACGCGTGTGCTCGATGCGGTGCTGCATCGCGGCCGTTCGCTGAAGGGCGAACTGGCCAAAGCGCTGCCGCAAATGAAGGATGTGCGCGATCGTGCGCTGGTCGAAGCGATCGCATTCGCTGCGTTGCGCAACCAGGCGCGGTACGCCATCGCACTGACAAAGTGGATGCCCAAGCCGCTCGGCAAGCGCGATGACGAATTGCGCGCACTGCTGTACGTCGGCCTTGCGCAGATCAATGTCCTCAAACTGCCATCGCATGCCGCGGTCGATGCCACGGTGGAAGCCGTGCGTGAACTGAAACGCACGCATCAGGCGGGGCTGGTCAATGCACTGTTGCGTCGGGCGCTGCGCGAAGGCGTACCGACGGTCGACGCGGCTGCCGCATGGCCGGCATGGTTGCTGGATCGGTTGCGCGCGGACTGGCCGGCGGATGTCGACGCGATTGTGGAACAAAGCGCGCAGCCGGCACCGACCTGGCTGCGTGTCAACCGTTCGCGCATGACCCGCGACGCTTATGCCGATCATTTGCAACGCGCCGGGATCGCTGCAGCCGCGCATGCGACGCTACCCGACGCGTTGCGCATCGACGATTCGATGGCGATCGCATCGTTGCCGGGCTTCGCCGGTGGCGACGTCTCCGTGCAGGACGGCGCCGCGCAATACGTGGCCGATGCATTGAATCTCCTGCCTGGCGCGCGCGTGCTGGATGCCTGCGCCGCACCCGGCGGCAAGTCCGCGCACCTGCTCGAGCGCGACTCTTCATTGCAACTCACCGCAATCGA
>JAYTAY010000190.1:0-4173 GCA_043737255.1 Luteimonas sp. | reverse complement strand
CACCGACCAGGTCGGCCGAATTTTCCTGGTTGGCCAGCCAGCGCGCGGCCTGCGACGAAGCACCACGCTGCGACAGCACAAACACCGACGAACCGTTCGCCGCCGGATTGGTGAACGCGTCGGCATGGATCGAGACGAACAGATCCGCCTTGGCCGCGCGCGCTTTCTTGTAGCGCTGGTCGAGTGGAATGAAGACGTCGGTGTCGCGAGTCAGAAACGCCTTCAAACCGGCCGTGGCGTTGACCTGCCTCGCCAGTTCGCGGGCGATCTTGAGGGTGATGTCTTTCTCCCGGCTGCCAGCAGAGCCGCGCGCGCCGGGATCCTGTCCGCCATGGCCGGCATCGATGGCGATGATCAACGGCCGCAGGCCGCCGCGACGCATCACGTCCTGCATCGTCCTGACGGGCGCTTGCGACGATTGCGGTGCGGTGTCTGCGGGTGCGACCGAGGTTGGCACGCCCGTGGCGACATGTGTCGGCACGCCGGTAGCGATGGTGCCTGGCAGGGAGGAGGTCGGCACCGACTGCTGTAATGACGGGACGCCAGTGATTGGCTGCAGTTGCGGCGGCGGTGCCGGATTCTGTGGGTTGCGCGTAGCAGTGGCGGGTCCCATGTCCGAGATCAACGGGGAGGTTGCATCTTTCGAAGCGATGGATGGATCGACCGGGTCGAGCCTGGTTTCAATCGCTGCTGAGTTCGGTGGCGATGGCGCGGCCGTGATCGCCGCCCTGATTGCACCGGCTTCGCCGCCGTCGCCCGGCCATTCCAACACCAGCACGCTGCCGTTGGCGGTCGGTTCCAACCGCGGCTTGAACGCCATCACGGGCGAAGCCAGGTCGAATACGATCCGGGTCACGCCCGGAGACGGCTGCCCGGTACGAACCGAACGGATCAAGCCGGTCGCAGCCGGTAGGCGAAATTTTTTGCCCAGATCAACGCCGGGGAGATCGACCACCAGCCGGTCCGGGCCTGCGAGGCTGATTAGTTCGTAGTCGACACTGCTATCGAGGATGATTTCAGCCCGCGTGCCGGTCGCGCCGGTGTCGAGTTGCAAGCCCTTGATTTCATTAGCCTGCGCCAAATTCCAACTCAGTGCAGCCAGCAAGGCTGCACCGAGCAGGATTTGTTGCAATGTGATCCCCTTGACTCGCATGGGCGGATTCAAGCACCAACCTTTAGGTAATGCAATAGGTTTTCCCTTATAAATCCGATACCTGTATCAACTTCCTCCAAGGTGAACGCAGGAATCTCTCGCAACCAGCCATTCCTGAACAATCGCCTTACACCACAGCCTCCCTATTTCAGTCAACGCGATCAATTCCAGATTGCGGCCCTCGCCCTCAAGTGACAGCGCAATCCGCATGTCTGCAGAAGGCAACAGCGCCCCGCCCCGCTCCGGCCATTCGATCAGCCATAGCGCCGCGTCGGTTCCGTCGAGCCCCAGGAACTCCAGCTCGCAGGCGTCGGCGATGCGATACAGATCCAGATGCAACGCCTCCCCGCCATCGGCCAAGGGGTAGCGTTCGACCAGTGTGTAGGTCGGGCTGCGGATCGCGCCGGTCACGCCCAACGCGCGCAACATGGCGCGCGCGAGCGTGGATTTGCCCGCGCCAAGATCGCCTTGCAGATGCACGACGGCACGCACAGGCTGCGTGGCGGCCATCGCGCGACCGAGGGCTTCGGTCGCTTCGGTGTCGGGCAGGAAATATTCGATGTCGGCGGTACTCATCGCGAGTGCACTGGCTTGGGATTGGCAAGCGTACGCAAATGCCCGAACAGATCGGAAGCAATCATGCCGCGCTCGCCGCCTGCCCTGGCCGCCGCGTCGCCAGCGAGCGCGTGCAGCAACGCGCCGCAACACGCCGCATCGAACGCGGACAACCCTTGCGCGCGTAATGCGGCGATCACGCCGGTCAGCACATCGCCCATGCCGCCGGAGGCCATGCCGGGATTGCCCGCTGCGATCACGCAAGGCGTTTGATTCGGCGAGGCGACAATCGTGCCCGCGCCCTTCAATACGATCGTGCAAGTGCATTTTTCCGCGAGCGACTCTGCGGCCGCGTAACGATCGGCCTGAATGTCGGCGATGGAAACGCCGAGCAGACGCGCGGCTTCGCCGGGGTGCGGTGTCAGGATCGCATCGACTGGCGTGCTCGGCGATTCGCTGAGCAAGTTCAATGCGTCCGCGTCGATCACCATCGGTTTATTGGCATCCAGAGCGCTTGAAAACAAGGCCTTCGCCCATGTACTGCGTCCGAGCCCCGGGCCAATCGCAATGACGCTTGCCGCATCGATGCTTGCCCTCAAATCGTGTTCCAAATCATCGTGTTCCGAATCGACGCCGCGCACCATCGCCTCGGGACGACGCGACAATAAGGGAGCGACGTTCGATGGACGCGTGGCGACGCTGGCCAGTCCGGCACCTGTGCGCAATGCCGCTTCCGCGCACAACGCGATGGCGCCGCCCATGCCGTCATCGCCACCGATGCAGAGCACGTGACCATGGCTGCCTTTGTGCGAATCACGCCGCCGAGGGGGCAGATAGCTCAATAGATCGCCTGCGCCGATACGTTTCGCAGCGGGTTGTACGCCATCGAACACAGTGTCGGGAATATCCAGCGTGGCGACTGCAAGTTCGCCGACACGATCCAGCGCATCGCCCGTCTGCAACCCACGATGTGCAGCGATGAACTGCAAGGTTCGATTCGCTTCGACCGCAATGCCGTAGGCATGTCCGCTGTCACTGTCGATGCCGCTTGGCACGTCGAGAGAAAACACCGGCGCGCCGTGCTGATTGATGGCATCGATCCACGCGGCCGTGACCACATCCGGCGCACGCGACAAACCGATGCCAAACAGCGCATCGATGATGACGTCCACAGTCGGCAGCGTCTTCGCGAATGACTCGATGTGACCGCCGATCGACTCGTATTCGCCACAAGCACGCTGTGCCAATTCACCGTGTGGCAGCTGCCCCGCCAGACGGATGACGAGTACATCACGGCCCGATTCCTGCGCATGCCGCGCCAGCACATAACCGTCACCGCCGTTGTTGCCAGGGCCGCACATCACCGCGATGCGCTGCGCATCCGGCCAGTGCTGCAGCAGATGACGCCAGGCGGCCTGGCCTGCGCGGCGCATCAACTCGAACGCATCGCCGCCCAGGGCGGCTGTCGCGCGTGACTCGAGGATGCGCAATGCATGCTTGTCGTACAGAGCAGAAACGGAGGGCATCACCGGATTCTATAAGGAACCTGTAAATCTGACACCGAACGGTTCGTAGCCCGGTTGGAGCGCAGCGATACCCGGGGATCTCCGTTCCGATCGCCAACAAACCCCCGGATATCGCTGCGCTCCACCCGGGCTACGGATGAGGGCCTGATTTCCCGGCTTTTATGGGTTACTCCATACTTGGCGCATCGTGCAAGCGTCGAATATCCAACCGGTCATGCAACCCGAATATCCAGCACTCGCGCAGCGCATCAAGCGACTTGCAAATGAACTTGGTTTCCAGCGCTGCGGCATCAGCGATATCGCACTCGGCGAAGACGAAGCCCATCTGCGCGACTGGTTGGCGCAGGGTCTGTACGGCTCGATGGGGTGGATGACGCGGCATGGCGACAAGCGCTCGCGTCCGCAGGAATTGATCCCCGGCACGTTGCGGGTCATTTCGGTGGGACTCGATTACGGCCAGGACGGCGATGCGGCGTGGGACGCGATTGCAGATGGCGAGCGCGCCTACGTTGCGCGCTACGCACTGGGCCGCGATTACCACAAGCTGATGCGGCAACGGCTGCAGCAACTGGCGGATCGCATCGCGGAGGAAGTGGGTCCGTTCGGACATCGCGTGTTCGTCGATTCCGCGCCGGTGCTGGAACGCGCCCTCGCGCGCAATGCGGGCCTGGGCTGGATCGGCAAACACACCTGTCTGATCGACAAGGATGGCGGTTCGTGGTTTTTCCTCGGCGAGATCTACGTCGACCTGCCGCTACCGATCGATGCGCCCGCGGCCGAACACTGCGGTACCTGCATGCGCTGCATCGACATCTGCCCAACGCAGGCGATCACCGCCCCGCACCGGCTCGATGCGCGTCGCTGCATCTCTTATCTGACCATCGAGCACGAAGGCTCGATTGACGAAGAATTGCGGCCGTTGATCGGCAACCGCATTTT
>JAYTAY010000189.1:0-4205 GCA_043737255.1 Luteimonas sp. | reverse complement strand
ATCCCGGTTTCAATCGTGCGGTCGAGGCGCATCGTCCGGTCGGGTCCTTGCTCAAGCCATTCGTGTATCTGCTCGCGCTGGCGCAGCCCGGAAAATATTCGCTGGCCAGCTGGGTCAACGATGCGCCCGTCACCATCACGCTGGGCAAGGGTCGGCGCTGGAATCCTGGCAATTCCGACGGGCGCAGCCATGGCAGCGTGCGCCTGATCGACGCGCTGGCGCAGTCCTACAACCAGGCTACCGTGCGCGTCGGCATGCAGGTCGGTCCCGAACGCCTTGCCGACCTGATCCGCACCCTGGCGGGCATCACGGCGACGGCGAATCCATCGCTGATCCTCGGCTCGGTCGATCAAAGTCCGTATGCGATGGCGCAGCTGTACCAGTTCCTCGCCAGCGGCGGCGAAATCCAGCCGCTGCACGCGGTGCGCGGCGTGCTCGATCCCGACGGCCAGGCGCTCAATCGCTACGACAAGGTGCCGGCACCTGCGCAGGACGGCGATGCGGTCGCGGCGCGATTGGTGACGGCGGCGCTGCAGCATGCGGTCACGTCGGGCACGGGCCGTTCGCTGGTGTCGCAAGGCCTCGGCCGTCTCGAAGCCGCAGGCAAGACCGGCACCAGCAATGACAGCCGCGACAGCTGGTTCGCCGGCTGGACCGGCGATCACCTCGCCGTGGTCTGGGTCGGCAATGACCAGAACAAGGCCACTGGGTTGTACGGCGCGACCGGCGCGATGCGCGTGTGGTCGGGGATCTTCTCGCGACTGCCGAGCGCACCGTTGAAGGTCGGTGACAAGGGCATCGAGTGGCACTGGATCGCGCAATCCAACAGCACCGATGCGGGCTGCCCGGGCGCGCGCCGCTTCGCCTTCGTTGCCGGTTTCGCGCCGCCGCACCAGCCATGCGTGTATGCCGATCCCGATCCGTACTACGAGGGTCAAGATGACCAAGGCCGGCAGCAAGGCGAATCGGGCGGCTGGCGCGACTGGTTTGGCTTGGGCAACAACAACGAGCCGCCGCGCGACCCGGCCACTCAACTGCCGCCGCAGGAACTGCCTCCGCCACCGCCGCTGCCGGAAGAATGACGATGAGGTTTTTGTCTCGCTTGATCACGTGGTCGCTGCTGGGATGCCTCGTCGCTTGTGCGACGCCGGCGCCGCTTCCTGCGCCGAAGCCCACATCATCGATCACGCCCGAGCGACGGGTCGCCGCGGTGCGAGCAGCAGCCGGCAGCGACGACAAGGAGTTCGCGGTGCAACCGTTGCGTGATCCGATGGTCGAGGACCTGCGTCAGACTGCCGCGCGGATGGAAGCGCAAAAGCAGTATGCGGGTGCGGCCAAGGTGCTCGATCAGGCTCTGGTGATCACGCCGGATGACCCCGCCGTCTTGCAGGAGCGCGCGGAAGTGGCGTTGCTGCAGGGCGACTTCGACAATGCTGAAACACTCGCTCGTCGCGCTTACGCACTCGGCGCAAAAATCGGCCCGCTGTGCCGCCGCCATTGGGCAGCCATCGAACAGGCGTTGCAGGCGCGCGATGCCAACGCCGATGACGCGCGCAAACAGATCACGGCGTGCAAGGTGGCAACGCCCGAGCGCTTTTGATCTTGCAGGAGCGCACCTGGGCGCGATGGTTTTACCGGTAAAGCCATCGCGCCCAGGTGCGCTCCTGCAAGAGCGGTGGGCGAGGCCCACCCCATACACGCACATGCCCCGATAATGCCAACTCGATCCTTCGCTGCGCCTTGATGTCCCAACTCTCCCAATCCAGCATCGCCGCCCTGTCCGACGGCGGCACGCTCGCGATCCAGATTCCGTCGTTCCAGCCGCGGCCCGCGCAGCAGCGCTTGGCCGAAGCGGTCGCGCATGCCTTCGAGCAGACCGGCGTGCTGCTGGCGGAAGCCGGCACCGGCACCGGCAAGACCTACGCCTATCTGGTGCCGGCGTTGCTGTCGGGATTGAAGACGATCATCTCCACCGGCACCCGCGCCCTGCAGGACCAGCTGTACCACCGCGACCTGCCGCGGGTGCGCGATGCGCTCGGCATCGGTCTGAAGACGGCGCTGCTCAAGGGCCGCGCGAATTACCTGTGCAAGTACCGCCTGGAACAGGCCAAGGGCGACGCGCGCTTCAGCACGCGCGAACAGATCGCGCACTTCCAGCGCGTGGTCGCGTGGAGCGGGCGTACGCGCGCCGGCGACATGGCCGAGATCGAGGCGTTGCCGGAAGACTCGCCGCTGCTGCCGATGGTGACCTCGACCAACGAGAACTGCCTCGGTACCGAGTGCCCGTTCTGGAGCGAATGCTTCGTCGTGCAGGCGCGGCAACGCGCGCAATCGGCCGACATCGTCGTTGTCAACCACCACTTGCTGCTCGCCGATCTGGCGTTGAAGCAGGAAGGCTTCGGCGAAATTCTTCCGGGCGCGCAAGCGTTCGTCGTCGATGAGGCACATCAGCTGCCGGAACTGGCCGCGCAATTCTTCGGCGAAGGCCTCGGCGCACGTTCGCTGGTGGAGTTGGCGCGCGATGCGCTGGGCGAATGCAAGGACGTACCGGGCTCGCTGGCTGTGTTGCAACAACCAACGCGCGAACTCGAGCACGTCACCCGCGCGCTGCGTGCGGCGATGGAGCCGTTGCCGACACGGGGCACGCAATACCGCGCGCTGTACGACGAGAGCGTGCGCAACGCCTTTGATGCGCTATCCGCCGCGCTGGCCGGTCTTGCCCAGGCGCTCGATCCATTGCGTGCAGCCTCTCCGGGATTCGAGACCTGCCATGCACGCGCGCAGGATGCGAACGTGCGTCTGTCGCGCTGGCGAGTCGAGCGCGATCTCGACACCGAGTTTGATGCGCCCGACGACGACGTGCGCTGGTACGAACTGTCCGCGCGCGGCTTTCGCCTGCAACGCACGCCGCTGGATGTGTCCGGCCCGCTGCGCGCGCATCGCGAGCGTTCGCATGCGGCCTGGATCTTCACCTCGGCGACGCTGGCGGTCGCCGGCAACTTCGATCACATCACCCGTCGACTCGGCCTGGAGCAACCGCAAACATTGCTGGAACGCAGTCCGTTCGACTGGGCCAACCAGGCGCTGTGTTATCTGCCGCCGAACCTGCCCGAGCCGATGTCGCGTGGCTACAACACGGCATTGATTGATGCTTTGCGCCCGGTATTGGAAGCTTCCAACGGCCGCGCCTTCGTGTTGTTCGCATCGCATCGCGCCTTGCGCGAAGCGGCGGAGGCACTGCGCGGCGGTCCGTGGCCGCTGTTCGTGCAAGGCGAGGCGCCGCGGCCGGTGCTGCTCGAGCGATTCCGCACCTCCGGCGATGGCGTGCTGCTGGGCGCGGCGAGTTTTCGCGAAGGTGTCGACGTGGTTGGCGCGGCGTTGTCGGTCGTGGTCATCGACAAACTTCCCTTTGCCGCGCCGGACGATCCGGTGTTCGAGGCGCGGCTTGACGCCATCCGTCGCGCCGGCGGCAATCCCTTCCGCGACGAGCAGCTGCCACAGGCGGTGATCGCGCTGAAGCAAGGGGCAGGGCGCCTGATCCGCAGCGAAACCGATCGCGGCGTGCTGGTGCTGTGCGATCCGCGGCTGATCGGAAAATCGTATGGCCGTGTGTTTCTCGATTCGTTGCCGCCCTTGCCGAGGACGCGGGATGTGGCGGATGTGCGGACGTTTTTTGCGGATCGATCCAGCGATCTTGCGGTCGGATAGCAGCCGCTGTTGTGGGAGGGGCCTCAGCCCCGACGCTTGTACAACACCAGGGTCGGGCTGAGGCCCCTCCCACAAAAGCGAATCGCCCTGCCGCAGCTACACTCGCACACATGAAACTTCTCGCATTCGAAACCGCCACCGAAGCCTGCTCCGTGGCCTTGTGGCTCGATGGCGAGGTGCGCGAGCGTTTCGCGATCGCGCCACGGCAACATACCGAACTCGCCCTGCCGTGGGCCGATGCATTGCTTGCAGAAGCGGGAATCGCCAAGTCACAACTGGATGCAATCGCCGTCGGCCGCGGCCCAGGCGCCTTCACCGGCGTCCGTCTGGCGATTGCACTTGCGCAAGGGGTCGCCTTGGCGTTGGACAAGCCCGTCGTCCCGGTCTCGACACTCGCAGTGCTCGCCGCTTCGCTCCCTTCCCAACAGGTGCAGGGTGATGAGCACATCCTTGCTGCGATCGACGCACGCATGGGCGAAATCTATTTCGGTGCGTTC
>JAYTAY010000188.1:0-9626 GCA_043737255.1 Luteimonas sp. | reverse complement strand
GCAAGATCGATCAGTGCAGCCAGCGGCACGCCGGCCCAGCCGCCAATCACGCTCCAGCCTTCGACGCAATCGTGGCGCGTGATCTGACTGCGTGCCGGCATTGCGCGCAACGCATCCAGCGAAAATTCCAGCGGTTTCTGGACCATGCCGCGTATCTGCAAGCGGTAGTCGCGGAAAGCGTTTGCGGTCACTGCCAGATATTCCGGCGTCTGCGGATTGATCGAACCGTTGGGACGGAACACCGGCGAGATCATCGACGGGTGGTATTCCGGTGCAAGGCGATTGCCGGTGAGCATCCGCTGCACGCGCTCGCTCAGCGGCTCGGCAATCGCCAGGGCATCGACGAATTTCTCGCTACCGGACAACGCGTCGCAACCAGCGAGCAAGCCCGCGCCCGCGCCGGTCAGGGCGCCGCGCAGCAGCAAACGACGTGATGGATCGAACTCGTCAGTCATGGCTCTGCTCCTGACCGCGGATAGCGCACACGAAAACGGCCGGTGATCATCGAACGCAATTCGTTGATCGGGCCGGCGTAGACGACCATCAGCACATGCACGAGCGTAAACAGAACGAACAACCCCATCGCGATGAAATGCAATGTGCGCGCCGATTGCCGGCCGCCAACCAATTGCAGCCACCAGCCCAGTACGGTGCCCATCTGCGGCGACATCGCCAATCCGGTCAACACCGCCAATGGCGCCAGCACGAAGATCACGCCGAGATAGGCCAGTTTCTGCAGCGGGTTGTAGCGCGCGGCCTCGCCGCCGACGGGATGGCGAAACCGCAGGTGATCGCGGATCGATTTCGGAATCTCGCGCCAGTCGCGTCGCTGCATCGTCAGGTCGCGGTTCAGGTGACGACTGGTCAGAGACCACGCCAGATACAACGCGCCGTTGATGACCCAGGCCCACGCGAAAAAGAAGTGCCAGCGCCTGCCCAGCGCCAATGATTTGGAACCGGGAATCGTGGCCCACATCGGAAATCCTCGGCGCAACGCGACGCCATCTTCGGCACGCGTCGACACGCCCAGCACGCCGGTGGTCACGAATTTGGTATCGCCGATCGTGGTGATCCCACGCGCCTTGCCGGTCCTGTCTTGCACCGATTCAGCTGCAAAAACCGGGTCACCGAACGTCGAGACCTCTCCCCAGTACAGTGCCGGATGCGCGTTGAAAATCTGCAGGCCGCTGCCGACCAGCACCAGCATGCATGCCAGATTGATCCAGTGCATCCAGCGCAGCGGCCAGCGGTGTCGCAGGATTGTGCGCCACTCGTAACCCTGCGCTGCTGCATCGATGCCCGATGACGTTTCGATGGAGCTTGTTGCGACCGGAGCTATCTGGATGGACGACATCGTGTGCTTCTCCTGAGCCTCGCCGCAGGATACTCCCGCATGATGACCTAACCTATGGAGGCGGCGACTGTACGAAAGGATGCGCGGTCCGAGGGTTGTGCCCGCCCTGTGACAGCGATTGCCCGCTGTTTTTGTAGGAGCGCTCCATGGGCGCGATGGGCGTTACGGGGAAAGCGATCGCGCTTATGAGGCGCTCCCACAAGGTCCATCGCGCATCGGCGATGTCTCAGAGCCAGTGCGGCGACGGATAGGTTCGGCCTTCCCGCAACGGCTTGAAGCACGCTGCATGCCGGTAGAAATTCTCGTCATTGTTCTCTGGGTGCCATCCCGGGATACCCGACAACGGCAGCGGACGCAACTCCTGCGGATCAGCCAGCAACGTGCTTCCCGCGATGGCGGCCGCCACACCCGCATTCACCTGTTCGGCATCCGCCATCGTCGCGACTGCAATGCATTTGGCCACCAGCAACTGCTCCGGCAGCAGCGCATGTTCAAGCAGCGCATGTCCGAACACGACCGTGATCTCGATACGGCCATCGCCCCAGGCAGACCGCTCGCGCCAGAACAATCCATGCCAGTCGTGCGCATTCCACAACGCCAGTAGTGCGGAATCACGCACGATGATGATTGCACCGCCTTCATCAAAATGCGTCAACGCCGATTGCGCGCGGCTTCGCGTTTTAAGTCCCACACGATGGATTTCCTCAACCTGCCGACGGTTCAACGCGTGCTTGATCGCGGGATATCGTAGCCAGATCAGCGCATTGAACAGGTCGTGCCAGTTGTACGGGCGGGTGGCGATGTAGCCATCGCGATGGATGCGCTGCTCGTAGTGCAGGTCATCGTCGAACATGGCCTGCGATTGGGCGACGAATTGCAGCTCAGCATTGCTGTTGGATGCTGCGTGCAATGCCCGGTTCATTGCCTCGATCGTCGGCCATGCCTCGCCTTGCAGCCAGTCACGCTGTCTGGCGCAGGCGAAAAATACAGGGTGATCGAAACAGGTCGCGTCGATCTGCCCGCGCGGTGGCGCAATGAAACGGCGCGACGACGCGCGCGTCTCAGTTGATTGCGGTTGCGTAGGCGACTTCGCCGTAAAGATCGTGCTCATCACTTCCCATGATTTCGACATCGACGAATTCGCCGGGCTTCAACCCCGCGTCGCGCCCATCCTGGATCTGCACGATGCCGTCGATCTCCGGCGCGTCGGCCATCGAGCGTGCGATCGCGAGTTCGCCATCAATGGCATCGACCATGCAGCGCTGCACGCTGCCGACCTTGCTTTCGAGCCGGGCCGTGGAAATTTCAGCCTGGCGTTCCATGAAGCGCGCCAACCGTTCCTGCTTGACTGCTTCGGGCAACGGATCGGGCAAGTCGTTGGCCTTGGCGCCATCGACCGGCGAATAGGCGAACGCGCCGACGCGATCGAGTTGCGCGTCGTCGAGAAAATCCAGCAGTTCCTCGAACTCCGCTTCGGTCTCGCCGGGAAAGCCGACGATGAAGGTCGAACGGATGGTGATCTCCGGGGCAATCGCGCGCCACCGCTGGATGCGCTCGAGCGTCTTGTCAACCGCACCTGGGCGCTTCATCAATTTCAGCACGCGCGGGCTGGCGTGCTGGAACGGGATGTCGAGATACGGCAGCAACTTCCCGTCCGCCATCAACGGAATGATGTCGTCGACATGCGGATAGGGATACACGTAATGCAATCGCGTCCACACGCCCAGTTCCGACAGGCCTTCGCACAAGGCCTTCATGCGGGTCTGGTACGGCTTCTCGCGCCACATGCGTTCGGCGTACTTCACATCGACGCCGTAGGCGGATGTGTCCTGCGAGATCACCAGCAATTCGCGCACGCCGCCACGCACCAGTTTTTCGGCCTCACGGAGCACCTCATCGACCGGACGCGACACCAGGTCACCGCGCATCGACGGGATGATGCAGAAGCTGCAACGGTGATTGCAGCCTTCGGAAATTTTCAGGTAGGCATAATGCTTGGGCGTCAACTTGACGCCGATATCGTCGTCGAGCATTCGGCGTGGCATCAGGTCGATGAACGGATCGTGTTTTGGTGGCAGCACGCGATGCACCGCTTCCATGACACTGACGTAATCCTGCGGTCCGCTGATCGACAACACATCGGGGTGTGCTGCACGGATCTGCTCCGGACGCTTGCCCAGGCAGCCGGTGACGATGACCTTGCCGTTCTCGGCGATGGCCTCGCCGATCGCATCCAGCGATTCGGTCACGGCCGAATCGATGAAGCCGCAAGTGTTGACTACCACCACGTCGGCAGCATCGTAGCTCTGCACGATGTCGTAACCCTCGACCTTGAGTTGGGTGAGGATCCGCTCGGAATCGACCAGCGCCTTGGGGCAACCGAGGCTGACAAAACCGACTTTTGGATTCTGCAACGACATGTGGATACGACTAGGCAAGGCTGGAAACGGGCGCGAAGTATAGCCCGCGGCTAAAATCGGCCTCCTCGCGATGGGAACAATGCACATGGGACAGGCAATCAACATTCAAGTTGCGCAGATGAACATGATTGGCGGCTGGCGTGCCGATCCGCAAGGCTCGCCGCGTGGCGCGCTGGTCGTGGTACAGGAAATCTTCGGCGTCAACGCACACATGCGCAGCCTGACAGACCGTTTTGCTGAACAGGGCTTCATCGCGATCGCGCCTGCGTTATTCGATCCGGTCCAACACAAAGTCGAACTGACCTATGACCAGAGCGGGTTTGTCAAAGGCCGCAAACTTGTCTCCGCGCTTGGGGTCGACCGCGCCGTCACCATCGTCCATGCAACGGCGCAGTTGCTGCGGGATGAAGGCCGCAACGTCGGTGTAGTCGGTTACTGCTGGGGTGGCAGCGTCGCCTTCCTCGCCAACACACGACTGGGCTTGCCTGCCGTCAGCTATTACGGCGCGCTTACGCTGCCTTTTCTCGATGAGCCGCTGCGCGCACCCATGCTGTTCCACTTCGGCGCGAATGACAGCAGCATCCCGTCCGCGGACATCGACGCGCATCGACACAGACAACCCGATGCCGGGGTGCATGTCTATCCCGGCGGACATGCGTTCAATCGCGACGTGGACCCCGAGCATTACGAGGCTGAAAGCGCAGCGCTGGCACTACAACGCACGCTTGCTTTCTTCGCGGAACATTTGCGATGACCGGATTCGTCCTCGATTCGCGACTGGAGGCAGACAGCGTGTTCCTCGCCGACGGGCCGTTGTCGCAGGTGCGGCTGATCGATGACACGCGTTTTCCGTGGCTGTTGCTGGTGCCACGCGTCGCCGATGCGGTGGAATGGATCGATCTGGATGGCACGCGGCAACGTCTCTTGCTGGCCGAAATTCATCAAGTCGGATCACTGTTGCGTGACGAACCGTCGGTCGAGAAACTCAATATCGGCGCACTCGGCAATGTCGTGCGTCAACTGCATGTTCATCTGGTCGGCCGTCGCCAAGACGATGCGGCATGGCCCGCGCCGGTCTGGGGTTTTGGCGCCATGCAGCGGCACGATGCGACCCTGCTGGCGGAAAAAGTCAGCATGTGGCGTGCGCGGATCGCGTGAGTTGCGTTGCCTACGAAGTCGTGATCCCGGCGAAAGCCGAGACTCAGCCAGGAGAGCCGGCTCTCACAACTGGGTCCCGGCTTTCGCCGGGATGACGAATCAGAGTCTTACCTTCTGGGTCAATTCCGTTTTTACCTTTACAGAGGAACCTTCATGAAACGCATAGTGCTTGCTGTCCTGCTCGCCTGCTCCCTCCCCGCGCATGCCGGCCTGTTCGACAAGAATCCCGACAAGGCGGCGGAACAAGCGGCGCGCGCCAACCTGATGGCGGCGACGATCTGGGTCGACGCCAGCTGGGGATTCCGCAACCAGGGCGCGGCGAATTCGCTCAGCCAGGCGCATCAGGCGTTCGGGACGCGCGGCTACAAGGTGGTCAGCGTGGAGCCGTACATCGAGAACGGGGATTTGCAGGGGTTCTTCGTGACGTATCAGAAGCCATAGCTGCCGCTTTTCGTAGAAGCGGCTTCAGCCGCGAGCTCTACCGCATCAGCTAAAGCTCGCGGCTGGAGCCGCTCCTGCGAAGATCATGTCAGGTACGCGGCAACGTCACCCCAGTCTGTCCCTGGTACTTGCCACCACGATCCTTGTACGACGTCTCGCAGACCTCATCGGACTGGAAGAACAGCATCTGCGCCACGCCTTCGTTGGCGTAGATGCGCGCCGGCAGCGGCGTGGTGTTGGAAAATTCCAGCGTGACGTGGCCTTCCCACTCCGGTTCAAGTGGCGTCACGTTGACGATGATGCCGCATCGGGCGTACGTGCTCTTGCCGAGGCAGATCACCAGCGTGTCGCGCGGAATGCGGAAAAATTCGACCGTGCGCGCCAGCGCGAAGGAATTCGGCGGAATGATGCAGACGTCGGATTCAACATCGACAAAACTGCCCGGATCGAAATTCTTGGGGTCGACAATGGTCGAGTTGATGTTGGTGAATATCTTGAACTCGCGCGAGCAGCGCACGTCGTAGCCGTAGCTCGAAGTGCCGTAACTGACGATGCGATGGCCGTCGGCGGCGTGCTTGACCTGTCCGGGCTCGAACGGCTCGATCATCTGCTGTTGATCGACCATCCGCCGGATCCAGCGGTCGCTCTTGATGCTCATGCGGATTTTTCCTTGTACCAAAGCCGCGCATTGTAGAGGGCATCCCACCGACCCCCACCTTGAAGAGAGGGAGCATCACACCAGCGACGCCGCAATCCCCATCGTCGCTCTCGGCCGCAACGCCAGTTGCGCAGCGACATTGCGCGCAGTCAGCCGATACGACTGGGCAGCGGCAGAATTGGGCTGCGCGATCACAATCGGAACCCCCGCATCCCCCTGCTCACGGATACCAAGTTCCAGCGGCAATGAACCCAGCAACGGCACGCCGTATTGCAAGGCCATCTTCTCGCCGCCGCCACTACCGAAGATGTGCTCGCCATGGCCACAGTGGCTGCAAACGTGCACCGCCATGTTCTCGATCACGCCCAGCACCGGCACCTGCACCTTCTCGAACATCTTCAACGCTTTTTTCGCATCCAGCGTGGCGATGTCCTGCGGCGTGGTCACGATCACCACGCCAGCGACCGGGATCTTCTGCGACAACGTCAGCTGGATATCGCCCGTGCCCGGCGGTAGATCAACGACCAGGTAATCCAGATCGCCCCACGATGTCTCGTTGAACAGCTGCGTCAACGCCGAGGTCGCCATCGGCCCACGCCAGATCATCGGCGTGTCGATGTCGATCAGGAAGCCGATCGACATCGCTTCCAGCCCATGCGCGCGCATCGGCTCAATCGATTTACCGTCCGGACTCTCCGGCCGGCCGGAGAGTCCGAGCATCGCCGGCACGCTCGGACCGTAGATGTCCGCATCGAGGATCCCGACCTTGGCGCCGTCGAGCTGCAGCGCCACGGCCAGGTTCACCGCCGTGGTCGATTTGCCGACCCCGCCCTTGCCTGAGGCCACGGCGATGACATTGCGGATGCGTGGCGATGGCGACACGTTGGGCTGCACCGCATGCGCGTGGATGCGGGGTCTGTCTGGGGTTTGCTGCATGGGTGAATTTTAGCCTGTGTGGATTCTGCCGCAGCAGCGGCGTCGCTCGTAGTCTGAACACCGCGCCAGCCTTATCACCATACGCCCCCGAATCGGGTATAAAAGCCGCCATCCGGTGGCGCAATGCCTGCCGGCCTGTCTAAGCTCCCTTGGAGGGGAACATGCGTATCAAATCTCTTGTGCTGGCACTCGCGCTACTGCCGATGGCGGCGTTTGCGCAGGACTCGCCCGTCGGCAAGTGGAAGACCTTCGATGAGGAAACCGGCAAGGCCCGATCGATCGTCGAAGTCTACGAAGCGAAAGACGGCACGCTTGCCGGCAAAGTGATCGAGACGTTGTATGCGGCGGATCCCGTGTGCGACAAGTGCACCGGCGCCAACAAGAACAAACCGATCAAGGGCATGACGATCCTCTGGGGCTTGAAGAAGGCTGGCGATGCCTACAACGGCGGCACCGTGCTGAAGCCTTCGGCAGGCAAGACCTACAAGTCGAAGGCGCGCCTCCTGGAAGGCGGCAAGAAGTTCGAGGTGTCGGGCTGCGTTTCCTTCATCTGCAAGCAGCAGATGTGGGCCCGCGAATCGTAATTTTTGCGCGCTGATGCGCTACTGCGACGAGACCCGGCCCTGCGCCGGGTTTCGTCGTTTGGGGCCATGCGATAATCGCCAGCCCCCTGCCGCAGCGCGCACATGTCCCGCAACGTCGCCGTCACCTGCGCCCTCCCGTACGCCAACGGGCCCCTGCATCTCGGCCATCTGGTTGGTTACATCCAGGGCGACATCTGGACGCGCGCGCGGCGCATGGCCGGCGACAGCGTACGCTTTGTCTGCGCCGACGACACCCACGGCACGCCGATCATGCTGGCTGCCGAGAAAGCAGGCACCACGCCCGAAGCCTTCATCGCCGGCATCCAGGCCGGGCACGAGCGCGATTTCGCCGAATTCGGCGTGGCCTTCGATCATTACGATTCCACCCATTCCCACGGCAACCGCACGCTGACCGAGGCGATCTACGCCAAGCTCGACAACGATGGCCACATCGCACGTCGCAGCGTGGCGCAGTTCTACGACGCGGCCAAGGGCATGTTCCTGCCGGACCGCTACATCAAGGGCACCTGCCCCAATTGCGGCACGCCCGACCAGTACGGCGACAACTGTGAACACTGCGGCGCGACATACGCGCCAACCGATCTGAAGGAACCGCGTTCGGTGTTGAGCGGCGTAGCGCCGGAACTGCGCGAGTCCGAGCATTTCTTCTTTGAGGTCGGGCAGTTCGATGGCTTCCTGCGGGAGTGGCTGGCGGGCGACGTCGCGATCCCGGGCGTCAAGGCCAAATTGAAGGAATGGCTGGATGCCGAAGGCGGGCTGCGCGCGTGGGACATTTCGCGCGATGCGCCCTACTTCGGTTTCGAGATTCCCGGCCATCCCGGCAAGTATTTCTACGTCTGGCTGGATGCGCCGATCGGCTATCTGTCCAGCCTCCAGGCGTTGTGCGAGCGCGACGGCATCAACTTCTTCGAGTTCCTCGCCCACGACAGCGAGGCGGAGCTGCACCACTTCATCGGCAAGGACATCGTCAACTTCCACGGCCTGTTCTGGCCAGCGGTGTTGCACGGCGCCGGCATGCGGGCGCCAACGCGCCTGCATGTCAACGGTTATCTGATGGTCGATGGCGCCAAGATGTCGAAGTCACGCGGCACCTTCATCATGGCGCGCACGTATCTTGATTCAGGACTGCATCCCGAAGCCCTGCGGTACTACTTCGCGGCGAAGAGCGGTGGTGGCGTTGACGATCTCGATTTGAATTTGACTGATTTCGTTGCGCGGGTGAATTCGGATCTGGTCGGCAAGTTCGTCAATCTCGCCAGCCGCTGTGCAGGTTTCATCGAGAAGCGTTTCGAGGGACGTTTGGCGGATCGCCTGCCCGAGCCGGGCATGTACGCGGATTTCGTCGCGCGCCTGGCTCCGATTCGCGATGCGTACGAGCGCAATGACCCCGCCAGCGTGCTGCGTCTGACGATGACGATGGCCGATGAGGCCAATCGTTACATCGATGACCGCAAACCTTGGGTCATCGCCAAGCAGGATGGCGCCGATGCCGAATTGCAATCGGTCTGCACGCAGGGGTTGAACCTGTTCCGCGTGCTTGCCGCCGCACTGAAGCCGGTGTTGCCGCGCGTCGCATCGCAAGTGGAATTGTTCCTGGATGTCCCCGTCGATGCGTGGTCCGACCTCGACACGCCATTGCTTGCACGCGAGATCAATTCTTACGTGCCGCTGTTCACCCGCATCGACCCGAAACAGATTGACGCCATGACCGAAGCCAGCAAGGAAGACCTAAAGCCCACAGACCAGGCGTTTTTGGGAGCGACGGAAGTCGCGACTGCCGGGTCTACCGGGAAAAACGTCGCGACTTCACGGCGGCAGCATGCTGCCGTCACTCCCACAAACACTGCAGTCATCGCCATCGACGACTTCGCCAGGCTCGACCTGCGCATCGGCAAGGTGCTGGCTTGCGAATTCGTCGAAGGATCGGACAAGCTGTTGCGCTTCGAGCTGGATGCGGGCGAACTCGGCACGCGGCAGATTTTTTCCGGCATCCGTGCGTCGTACGGCGAGCCGGAGAAGCTGGTCGGCCGCAATGTCGTCTTCATCGCCAACCT
>JAYTAY010000187.1:0-9635 GCA_043737255.1 Luteimonas sp. | reverse complement strand
CCAGGGTGTGCACCCAGAAGTGGGCGTCGATCAGCTTCACCGAGTACATGGTGTCGCGGCCGAGCAGTTTTGGCAGCATCGCGTAGATCGAGCCGATCGAGATCATCGCCACCCAGCCCAGCGCACCGGCGTGCACGTGGCCTACGGTCCAGTCGGTGTAGTGCGAGAGCGAGTTGACCGTCTTGATCGACATCATCGGTCCCTCGAAGGTCGCGATCATGTAGAAGCTGAGCGAGACGATCAGGAACTTGAGGATCGGGTCGGTGCGCAGTTTGTGCCACACGCCGGACAGGGTGAGGATGCCGTTGATCGCACCGCCCCAGCTGGGCGCCAGCAGGATCAGCGAGAACACCATGCCCACCGACTGCGCCCAGTCCGGCAACGCGGTGTCCTGCAGGTGGTGCGGGCCGGCCCACATGTAGACCGCGATCAGCGCCCAGAAGTGGACGATCGACAACCGGTAGGAGTAGATCGGGCGACCGGCCTGCTTGGGCACGAAGTAGTACATCATCCCGAGGAAGCCGGCGGTCAGGAAGAAGCCCACCGCATTGTGGCCGTACCACCACTGCACCATCGCATCCACGGCGCCGCTGTAGGCGGAATAGGACTTCATCGCGCCGGCCGGCATCGCGATGCTGTTGACGATGTGCAGCAGGGCCACGGTGATGATAAAGCTGCCGTAGAACCAGTTGGCCACGTAGATGTGCTTGACCTTGCGCTTGGCGATCGTGCCCAGGAACAACACCGCATAGGCGACCCACACCACCGCGATGAGGATGTCGATCGGCCATTCCAGCTCGGCGTATTCCTTGCCCTGGGTGAAACCCATCGGCAGGGTCACCGCGGCGGCCACAATCACCGCCTGCCAGCCCCAGAACACGAACGCCGCCAGCTTGTCTGACAGCAGGCGCACATGGCCGTTTGCGCCCGTTGCACACCAACGCAGTGATTTTCGCGTTTGGCGGATCGGCCCTGTTCGCGACCAGCCTGCACGTGGTGCAGCGCACCTGCCATGTGCGCCTGCTGTCAGACAAGCTGGCGGCGTTCGTGTTCTGGGGCTGGCAGGCGGTGATCGTTGCCGCGGCCATCACCCTGCCGCTGGGCATGACTCAAGGCAAGGAGTACGCCGAACTGATCTGGCCGATCGACATCCTCATAGCCGTTGTCTGGGTGTCCTACGCCGTGCTGTTCCTTGGCACGATCGCGATTCGACGCGTCAAGCACATCTATGTGGCCAATTGGTTCTTTGCGTCCTACATCATCGCCGTCGCCCTGCTGCACATCGTCAACAGCCTCGCCATTCCTGCCGGCTGGACGGTGTCCTATCCGATCTACAGCGGCGCGGTCGATGCGATGGTGCAGTGGTGGTACGGCCACAATGCCGTTGGTTTCCTGCTGACCGCAGGGTTCCTCGGCATGATGTATTACTTCGTGCCCAAGCAGGCCGAGCGACCGATCTATTCCTATCGCCTGTCGATCGTCCACTTCTGGGCGCTGATCGCCGTTTACATGTGGGCCGGCCCGCATCATCTGCACTACACCGCCCTGCCCGATTGGGCGCAGTCGGTCGGCATGGTGTTCTCGCTGATCCTGCTCGCACCAAGCTGGGGCGGCGCGCTCAACGGCATCATGACGCTTTCGGGTGTTTGGCATAAATTGCGCACCGACCCGATCCTGAAGTTCCTGATCGTCTCGCTGTCGTTCTACATGATGGCCACGTTCGAGGGGCCGATGATGTCGATCAAGACGGTCAACTCGCTCTCGCACTACACCGATTGGAACGTCGGCCATGTCCACTCCGGTGCGTTGGGCTGGGTGGCGATGATCTCGATCGGTTCGATCTACGCCTTGTATCCGCGCATGCTCGGCCTGAAGGAAATGTATTCGGTGAAGTGGATCGATACCCACTTCTGGATCCACACCATCGGCGTGGTTTTCTACATCGCCTCGATGTGGATTGCCGGCGTGATGCAGGGCCTGATGTGGCGCGCCACCAACGCCGACGGCACCCTTACATACACCTTCGTCGAAAGCCTGATCGCCACCTACCCTTACTACCTCGGTCGCCTGATTGGTGGCGTCATTGTGCTGGCGGGCATGTTGCTGATGGGTTGGAACATGTTCTGCACAGCGCGGCGGGTTCGTGTGATTGAACCGCAGCCGCTGTTGGCGCCGCATCCCTCCGAAGCCCGCGCCTGAGGCCACGACCATGAGCGATAAAGACGTGAGCAAGCAGGGCCCGAACCATTCCAGCCAGGACGGACAGGAAACCAATCCGCACGAGAAAATTGAAAAGAACGTGGGACTACTCGCCGTGCTGATTGCGGTGGCGGTGTCGTTCGGCGGCCTCGCGGAAATCGTCCCGCTGATGTACCAGGCAGAAGCCATCCAGCCGCTGCCCGGCGTGAAGCCCTATCCCGCGCTGGAACTGGCCGGACGCGACATTTACGTCCGCGAAGGTTGCTACAACTGCCACTCGCAGATGATCCGCACCCTGCGTTTTGAAACCGAACGTTACGGCCACTACTCCATGGCTGGTGAATCGGTTTACGACCGCCCGTTCCAGTGGGGCAGCAAACGCACCGGACCGGACCTGGCGCGTATCGGCGGACGTTACTCCGACGAGTGGCATCGCGTGCACCTGATGAATCCGCGCGACGTAGTGCCGGAATCGAACATGCCGCCGATGCCCTGGCTGGCCGATGGCAAGGTCGAAGGCGCGAGGATTGCGAGACACATGAAAGCGTTGCAGCGCCTCGGCGATCCTTACACTGATGAGGAAATCACGCAGGCGCCGACCGACGTGGAAGGCAAGACCGAACTGGACGCCGTCGTGGCCTATCTGCAAGGCCTCGGCAAGAACGCACCGCGGGGGCAATGACATGCTGTCTGGAATCACGACCGCGATCCTTCTGGTCCTGTTCGTTGCTGGATGGGTTTGGGCCTGGAGCCCGCGTCGCAAGCACGACTTCGACGCAGCGGCACGCTTGCCGCTCGACGAAACGGAAATGGAGGACCGGCCATGAGCACGATCTGGTCCTGGTACGTCATCGCTCTCGTAGCCAGCAACATCCTCGGCTGCGTGGCACTGCTCTGGTGGACATCGCGCCCGCGCAAGGGCGACGCACGTCCGGACGACACCAGCCACGTCTGGGATGGCGACATCACCGAGTACAACAAACCATTGCCGCGCTGGTGGATCAACCTGTTCTACCTGACCATCATCTATTCGGTCGGCTATTTGTTCTGGTACGGCGGTTGGGGTAGCTACGAAGGCTTTGGCGGCTGGAGCTCGGTCGGCGAACTCAAGAACGACCAGTCCATCGAGGATGCGAAGCTCGAAGTCACGTTTGCGCCGTTCAAGGGGAAGTCGATCGACGTGATTGCGCGTGATCCAAATGGCGTAAAACTAGGCCAGGCTATTTTCGCCAACACCTGCGCAACGTGCCACGGCTCTTCGGGGCAAGGCGCGCTCGGCTTCCCCAACCTGCGTGACGACGTGTGGAAATGGGGCAACACGCCGGAGGACGTCCTGACTGCTGTCCTGCAAGGTCGCGAAGGCGTGATGCCGCCATGGGGCGAAGTACTGACCAGCATGGGCGGCGAAGGTGCCGTGGCGGAAGTCGTGAAATACGTGAAGTCACTTTCCGATCCATCACTGGCGGCAGACCCACTCGCGGTAAAAGGCGGCGCCTTGTATGCGGGCGTCTGCATCGCCTGCCATGGCGTCGATGGCAAGGGCAACCAGGCATTGGGAGCATCCAACCTGACCGACGATTATTCGCTTTACGGAAACAGCACGGAGCAGATCACCGAGACCATCGTCAAGGGCCGTAATGGCGTGATGCCGGCGCAGGGCCCCATCCTTGGCGACACCCGCTCGCGACTGGTCGCGGCGTACGTCTGGTCGCTGACCCATAGCCCCAACGGTACGAATCGCTCGGGTACTTCGCCGGAGGCGGATAGTCCCGCGCAATGACCGTCGTCGTCGAACCACCGCGAGATCATCCACCGAATCCACTCGCACAACGTCTCGGCGCGGTGCTGTGGCCCAGCTTCTTCGCGGCGGGCGTGGCGACGATGGTGTTCTTCGCCTTTGTCGATCCGCTCGCACTGCGCGACATGACGTTTCCACAACTGCCGATCACGCGCGGCTTGGGCTACAGCATCGGCTTCTTCGTGTTCTGGCTCGCCACCGCAGCGTCCAGTCTTTTCACGTGGATATTGCTGCGACCACCAAGTCGCTTCAACCAGCCGTTGCCGCCGGAATGACGTGGCAACGTGAGCAATGCGACATGGACGCAGTGACGTGAGCACGCACATCGATATCGAGGTCGTCGACAGCGGCGGTGCCGCGTATGTCAGCGAGCGCAAGGTCTATCCGCGCGAAGTGTCCGGTCCGCTCAATCGCTGGCGCGTAGTGTTTGTGTTCGTGCTGCTCGCCGTCTACTACGCGTTCCCGTGGCTGCGTTGGGATAGCCGCCAGGCCGTGCTGTTCGATCTGCCGGCGCGCAAATTCCACATCTTCGCGGTCACCTTCTGGCCACAGGATTTCATCTTCCTGGCGATGCTGCTGATCATCTGCGCGTTGGGATTGTTTTTCGTTACTGCGCTCGCGGGTCGTGTCTGGTGCGGCTATGCCTGTCCGCAAACAGTGTGGACCGAAGTATTCCTGTGGATGGAGCGCTGGACCGAGGGTGGGCGCCTGCAACAGATGAAGCTGGACGCCGCGCCTTGGTCGCGCGAGAAGGTCTTGCGCAAGAGCGCCAAGCATTCGCTGTGGTTGGTATTCGCCGTTTGGACCGGCTTCACCTTCGTTGGCTTCTTTACGCCCATCGCCGATCTCGCCGCACGCATCTGGCCATTCCAGTGGAGTGGCTGGGAAACTTTCTGGGTTTTCTTCTATGGTGTCGCGACGTGGGGCAATGCCGGCTTCCTGCGCGAGCAGGTCTGCAAGTACATGTGCCCTTACGCACGCTTCCAGAGCGCAATGTTCGACAGCAACACGCTGATCATTGCCTACGATCCGATGCGCGGCGAGCCGCGTGGCCCGCGCAGGCGTGGCCTCGGCGACGTGTTGAAACGCGCACGCGGCCTACTCGATCTCAAAACCGCTTACGACTACGTATTCCGCGCCAGCCAACATCCCAGCGCGGCGGCAAAAGCCGCGCAGGCGCACGGCACCATCACACTTGCCGGTGCTGGCGTCACTTCCGAACCGTTACCGAAGTTCGCGCCCGAAGAGCTCGGTGACTGCATCGATTGCACGTTGTGCGTGCAGGTTTGCCCGACCGGCATCGACATCCGCAATGGTCTGCAATACGAATGCATCGCCTGCGGTGCCTGCATCGACGCCTGCAATTCCGTCATGGAAAAGATGGATTTTGCGAAGGGCCTGATCCGCTACTCGACCCAGAACGCCATCGACGGCAAAACGACGCGCGTGATGCGCCCGAGGGTCTGGGTCTACGGCATTGTGTTGCTCGCGCTGGCTGCAAGCTGGACCTGGGGCATTGCAGCCCGCAGTCCGTTGATCGTCGACGTGCAACGCGATCGCAACGCGTTGTACCGGATCAACGCGGGTGGCGAGGTCGAGAACGGCTACACGCTCAAACTGGTGAACAAGATTGACCGTGGCGGCGATTTCACCATCAGCGTGGAATCGCCAACACCAGGCATCGTGTTGCGCGAGCCGCGCGGGACCGTGCATGCCAATGCCGAAGAAGTGTTGTCGCTGCCGCTGATCCTGTCGGGGCCTGCGTCACTGCGCGGCCGTCACCACGTGAAAGTGATCATCAACAACGCCGACGGCAGTGTGCGAAAGTCTGTCGACAGCAGCTTCTTCGGACCAATGTGATGGAAGCAAGACGTTCCGGTTGGCGCGAACCCATGGTCTGGCTGGTGGCGGGACTGCCGCTGGCGGCCGTGATTGGCAGCGTTTGGTTGGTTTATGAAGCCGTGCGCAGTGGCAATGACGACGCGGTCTACGATCAGGTCCAGCGCACTGGGCAAGCGCAGGTTGCCAATCTTGACGCTGACGCTCGCGCGGCGGGACTCAAGCTCGGTGCCGTGCTGCAAATCGACGGTGCCACGCTGCACGTATTTCCGGCTGGCGGCGCATTCGTGCGCAACGAACCCTTGCAGATGACCGTGTTGCATCCGCAGCAACAGGCCTCCGATCGCAGCGTCGATTTGCAACCCGATTCTACCGGCTGGCACGCCGAACTGGCACTGGAAGATGGCCATGACTGGATCGTCCATCTCACCGACGAGAGGATCACGTGGCGATTACGTGGACGCCTGCTGAAAGGCCAGCGCGCGGCACACCTCGGGCCGTCGTTGCAGATTCAGTGAACGCACTTCCGATCCGCCCCGGGTCGGCGGACTGCTTCCATTGTGGCGAACCGCTACCAATCACACCATCGCGTCTCGTCCTTGATGGCGAATCGCAGGCTTTTTGCTGCGACGGGTGCGCGGGCGCGGCGCAATGGATTCGCGATGCGCGCCTAGGCGACTACTACCGCTTGCGCAGCGAAACCGCCGGCAAGGTCGATCTGGATGGCGTGGATTTTGAGCTATGGGACCGCGACGACCTGATGCGCGATCACGTTCGCAAAGTCGACGATGGCTGCGAAATCACCGTGCTCAGCGATGGCATGCGTTGCGCCGCCTGCGCATGGCTGATCGATAGCGCATTGCGCCGTGAGCCAGGCGTAATCGATGCCGGTGCCAATGCCGTCACCGGGCGCATTCGCATCCGCTGGAATCCGGCACGCACGCTGCTGTCGACCTTGCTGCGTCGCGTCGCATCGCTCGGCTATCGCCCGTTTCTCAGCGGTGGCGAAGCCCGCGAAGAATCGCGCCGCGTCGAGCGCAATCGCTGGCTGATCCGCTTGGGCGTGGCCGGTCTCGGCGCCATGCAGGCGATGATGTTTGCGGAAGCGCTGTACCTCGACACGCGTGGCGAAATGCCGATGGCGACGCGCGATTTTTTCCGCTGGGTCACCATTCTGGTGTCGTCACCCGTGGTGTTCTATTCCGGCTGGCCATTCATAGCCGGCATGTTGCATGAACTTCGCGGGCGTCGTCTGGGAATGGACACCTTGATCGCCAGTGCGACCTTGCTCGCCTACGGCGCCAGCATCGTCGAAACCATTCGCGGCGGGCCACACGTGTGGTTCGATGCGGCCGTGATGTTCGTGTTCCTGTTGCTGGCCGCACGCATACTGGAGCAGCGCGCACGCAACATCGCCAGTGCACAGGTTGATGCCTTGGCGCGCGCGCGCCCCGCGTTGGCAACGCGTGAACTCGCCGATGGGAGCCGCGAGGCTGTGCCTCTGGCAGCGCTTGAGGTCGGCGACATCGCCTGCATGGCGGCAGGCGACGCCGTTCCGGCGGATGGCGTGTTGCTTGATGCGCACGCGAGTTTTGAGGAGGCAATGCTGACCGGCGAGTCCAGCCACGTCAGCAAACACGCAGGCGATAGCGTGTACGCCGGAACGATCTGCAATGAGCGACCGGCACGAATCAGCGTGCGCGAAGTCGGCCCGAACACGCGACTGTCACAACTGGTGCGCCTGGTCGAACAAGCACAGGCACATCGGCCACCGATGGCACGATTAGCCGATCGGATTGCGAGCCATTTCGTTGCAGCGCTGGCGCTGATCGCTGTCGGCGTCTACATCGCCTGGCGGATCATTGATCCATCGCGTGCGTTCGAGGTGACGCTGGCCTTGCTCGTCGTCAGTTGTCCTTGCGCATTGTCGTTGGCAATTCCGGCGGCACTCGCTGCTGCACACGGAGCGCTGGCGAAGTTGGGCGTGCTGGCGATGCGTCCCGATGCATTGGAAACCTTGGCCGCAGTGACCGACGTGGTGTTCGACAAGACCGGCACCTTGAGCGATGGCCGTCCGATGTTGGGCGAGGTTGAAACCTTCCAAGGCTTTGACCGCGCGGAAATTCTAAGGATCGCCGCTGCACTGGAACGCGACAGTGGCCATTCCCTGGCGCGTGCGTTTGATCAAATCGACGCAAATCGAGTGGCGACCGACGTGCGCAGCGTTCCTGGCTTCGGTATCGAGGGCGTCGTCGGTGACGTTCGCTGGCGACTCGGTCGTGCCGCATTCGTTGGCGCGGATGGACGTGACGATCAAAGCGAACTCTGGCTCGGCGACGGTACGCGCACAATTGCGCGATTGGGTATCCGCGAGTCCACCCGAGTCCACGCGGTTGATGCCGTCATTGCGCTGCGTGAACTCGGCTTGCGCCTGCACCTGTCCAGCGGCGACGGCGCTGAGCCAGTGGCACGAATCGCCAACGCGTTGGGCATCGACGATGCGCACTCGCGACAAATCCCCGAACACAAATTGGCCTTCGTTCGCAGCCTGCAAAACGAAGGACGATGCGTGGCGATGGTTGGCGATGGTCTCAACGATGCGCCGGTGCTGGCCGGCGCCGATGTTTCGTTTGCGCTGGCCAACGGTGCCGCGTTGGCGCAGCGAGCGGCAGATCTGGTAATCGCCCATTCGTCGCTGCAACGCATTCCGGAAACCATCGCACTCGCACGTCGAACGCGCCGCGTCATTCGTCAAAATCTTGCATGGGCGATCGGCTATAACCTGCTGGCATTGCCACTCGCCGCGGCGGGTTGGGTGACGCCGTGGATGGCTGCGCTGGGCATGGCGCTGTCGTCGCTCACAGTGACTCTCAACGCGCTGCGCTTGGCCCGACATCCGACCGTCAAAATTAATGCGCACGACGTCGAAGCGACGGCGGTGTCTGTCGCCACGCCGCCATGATCAAGCTGGCAGACTGACACCATGGCAATCCTGTTGTTTCTGGTGCCCGTCAGCATCATCCTGCTCGGACTCGCCATCTGGGCCTTCATCGCCGCGGTGCGTGGTGGCCAGTTCGACGATCTGGATACGCCGCCCCTCGACATCCTGCGCGATGACGACGCAGACGATGCACCCCATCCCGACGACCATGCCGATTGACTGGCTGACCCTTCTCGCCGCTGCGCTCGCTGGCCTTACCGGCGGTGTGCATTGCGCGGCCATGTGCGGCGGTATCGCGACCGGTTTCTCGTCGATGGGTCCGCGCGATTTGAGCTATGTGATCGAACCCAACCTTGGGCGCGTTCTGGGATACGCGATCGCCGGTGCCATCGCCGGTGGCATTGGTGGCGGAATCGTCAGCGTTGCGCGCAGCGAATGGCTGACGTTCGGACTGCGCATGGCGGTCGGACTGGTACTGGTTATCGCAGCACTGCGCTTGCTAGATCGTCGCGGGCGTTTCGCGTTTCTGACCCGAACGGGTGGCGGTATCTGGAACCGGTTGCGCCCACTCCAGCGTCGCCTGCTGCCGGCAAACACGCATGGAAAACGCCTTGCACTGGGAGTGCTGTGGGGCTGGTTGCCATGTGGACTCAGCAGCAGCCTGCTGACTGCCGCCTGGTTGCAGGCGGACGCGGTCAATGGCGCATTGACGATGGCGGCGTTCGGACTCGGCACCTTGCCAGTGATGCTGCCGCTGTCTTGGTCGGGCGCGCGCCTGAAGTTGTTGCTGCATCACAGCGGCTGGCGCACCGCCGCGGCGCTGGTCATTCTTTTCGCTGGCCTGCTCACCATTACCGC
>JAYTAY010000186.1:0-4230 GCA_043737255.1 Luteimonas sp. | reverse complement strand
ACTCGGCCGGGCAGCTGATCTGGCTTGAGGCCGATGCGCACATCCGCAGCAAGACGGGCGGCAAGAAGTCGCTGGATGATTTCGCGCGCGCGTTCTTCGGCGTCGATGACGGTGTGTGGAAGACGCCCAAGACCTACACCTTCGAGGATGTCGTCGCCACGCTCAACGGCGTGCATGCCGACGACTGGACTACGTTCCTGCGCGAACGCCTCGATGGCAAGACGCCGGTCACGCGCGGCATCGAAGCCAGCGGCTGGCGGCTGGTTTACAAAGATGAGCCCAATGCGCTGGCCAAGGCGCGACAGAAAGATGCCGACGGTGGCGCCGACTACATCTATTCCGTCGGCCTGAGCGCCGACAAGGACGGCAAGATCGGTGAAGTGCGCTGGGACAGCGCGGCGTTCAATGCCGGCATCGGCAGTGGCATGACGCTGGTGGCCGTCAACGACATCGAATACAACAAGGACGTGCTGGAGGACGCGATCAAAGCTGCGAAGACCGACAAGGCGCCGATCCGCTTGATGGTCAAGGAGTTCAACCGCTTCCGCAGCATCAACGTCGATTACCGTGATGGTTTGCGGTACCCGCATCTGGAGCGGATCTCGGGCCGGCCGGATCATCTGACCGCGATTTTTGCACCGAAAAAGTAAGCCGGCGCATCAGCAGAACGGCGCATACCCCTATGCGATTGCGCCCTCAGCGCGCACACACGACGGCGGCCGCCACGGCAACGACCTCGCGCATCGTGTCCACGTCGACATGCAGATGCGGCGCGATCCGCAATACGCCACGCCGCCGCGTGCAGACGATGCGGTGATCGCGCAAGGCGTCTGCCACTGCGTCCAGCAATCCCGGTGGTGGTTGCAATGCGGTGAAATGCGCGGCGTGGCCTGGTGTCTTCCAGGCCTGCAGGCCGTGCGCATCCAGTGCGGCGTCGAATGCATCGGTGCGCTGCTGCAACTGTTGCATCAGCCACGGCACTTGCCACGCGCGAATCTGCTCGATCGCCGCCTGCGCCATCGCCAGCCGCAGCCCATCGCTGACGCCGCCCGCATCAAAGCGGCGCGCTCCACGGCGATACGCCGGCGCGGCCTCGACAGGAAACGTCCAGTCGTGCCCCGCGTCGCGCGCCGACCAGTGCGGTGCGATGGCGATGCCTTCGCTGCGCCATCGCGCCGAAGCCCACAGCCACGCGAGTCCGGGCGGCCCCAGCAGCCACTTGTGACCCACGGCGACGATGAAATCGGGGCGCCAACGCGCCAGAGCCACTGGCAGTGCGCCCAGGCTCTGGCTGAGGTCGAGCACCAGAGCAGCGCCAGCCGCGTGCACCTGCGGCGCGACGCGATCGAGATCCACCCACGCACCATCGTTCCAGTGCGCATTCGGCAGTGCCACCACGCGAACGCGCGGCGTGGTCTGCAACGCGGCGCAGATGGCGGTCGCCCAATCCTGCGAGTCACCGCGTTGCACCGCCAGCATCCGCGCGCCGGTGTCTGTGCACCGCTGCTGCCATGGCAACAGGTTTGACGGAAACTGGCCATCGAGCGCCAGCACCACATCGCCTGCGGCCAGCGCAACGTTTCGTGCAGCCGTGGCTAGCCCATACGCTGCCGACGGCACCAGCGCGATGCCATCGCTGTCGCCATCAAACAAGGTCTCGGCAACACAGCTGCGCAGCGCCTCGATCTGCGCTTCCCACGCCTCGAATGTCGGCAGCCATGGGGTGATGCTGGCATCGAGCGCCGCATGTCCGGCGGCAACGACCGCATGCAGCCGCGGCCCCATCGCCGCGCAGTCCAGATAAACGGTGTCGTGCGCTACGGCGAACACATCCGCCGCGCGCGGGCGATCCGGGTCCGCCGTGGGCATACGCGTTTCGATCATGCGGTCACTGTAAGCGAGACGGGCCGGATGTCCTCCAGTGCCGGGCCCGAACCTTCGCGCAATTGCCTCGGGACAATCACCTCCGTCTTACTCCTGCGGCCATAGTCTTGCGCCCATGCGCGCTTCTTCCGTTCCAGCCGCCGCCGGCCGTTCCGCCGTGGGTGACCTGCAGCTGCTTGCCGACCGCTATCGCAGCGTGCGTGCGCGCAGCGTTGCCCTCGCCGCGCCGCTGTCGCCGGAAGACGCGATGGTGCAAAGCATGCAGGACGCCAGTCCTTCGAAGTGGCACCTTGCACACAGCACCTGGTTTTTCGAGCGCTTCGTGCTGGGCGCGCGCGATGGGTACGTGCCGGTCGACGCGCGCTGGGATTTCCTGTTCAACAGCTACTACCAGAGCGTCGGGCCGATGCATGCCCGGCCGCAGCGCGGGCTGGTGTCGCGACCGTCATTGACCGAAGTCCTCGATTACCGCGCACAAGTCGACGCGCGCATGGCGCGCTATCTCGACGGCGGCGATGTCGACGTCGACATCGCGCGCGTGCTGCTGCTGGGTACACATCACGAACAGCAGCACCAGGAGTTGCTGCTGACCGACATCAAGCATGCGTTGTTCAGCAACCCGCTGACCCCGGCGTACCGCGACGATCTGCAGACGCGCGCGGGACAGACCGCGACGTTGCGCTGGATCGCGCGCGACGAAACCATCAGCGAGATCGGTGCCGCGCCATGGCCGCAAGCAGGCGATTTCGCCTTCGACAGCGAGTCGCCGCGGCATCGCGTGCTGGTGTCCGCACATGCCTTGGCAAACCGCCCGGTCAGCAATGCCGAATACGCCGAGTTCGTGGCCGATGGAGGGTATCAACAGCCCGGTCTATGGATGAGCGAAGGCTGGGCGCTGCTGCAGGCCGAGGGGCTGCAGCGACCGCTGTACTGGCATGCAGATGGCGCGCGCGAATTCACACTGGCCGGCTGGCGCGCGCGCGATCCGCATGCGCCTGCGTGTCACGTGAGTTACTTCGAAGCCGATGCGTTCGCTCGCTGGGCCGGCGCGCGTTTGCCGACCGAAGCGGAATGGGAGCAGGCGGCCACGGGCGCGGCGGTCGAGGGCAATTTTGTCGAAGGCGACGCATTGCATCCACAGGCCGCGCCCGGCGACAGCACCGGTCTGCAGCAACTGTTCGGTGATGTGTGGGAATGGACATCGACCGCCTACACCTCATACCCAGGATTCAAACCGCTGCCTGGATCACTCGGCGAATACAACGGCAAGTTCATGTGCGGGCAATGGATCCTGCGCGGCGGCAGTTGCGCCACGCCACGCGATCACATGCGCGCGAGCTACCGGAATTTCTTCCCCCCGCCTGCGCGCTGGCAATTTTCCGGGCTTCGCCTGGCCAGGGACATTGCATGAATGCGCAACTGAAACTGACCGACCTGCACCCGACGCCCGACGACATCAGTGGCGACGTGCTGGCTGGGTTGTCGCGCATGCCGAAGTCCCTGCCGTCGAAATATTTTTACGATCGGCGTGGCTCGGAATTATTCGAGGAAATCACCCGCCAACCCGAGTACTACCTCACCAAGGTCGAATTGGCATTGCTCGAGGCCAGCGCGGCTGAAATCAGCGACGTGGTCGGTCCGCGCGCACACGTGGTCGAGTACGGAAGCGGCAGTGGCTGCAAGACGCGGATCCTGCTGGATGCGCTCGATGACCCGGTCGCCTACACCCCCATCGAAATCTCGCGCACCGCGCTGCTCACCAGTGTCGAGCGCCTGCATCGCGAGTTCGACGATATCGAGCTGTTGCCGGTCTGCGCCGATTTCACTCAGCCGGTCGCGATCCCCGAACCCGAGCGGCAGGCCGAACACGCGTTCGTCTTTTTCCCCGGCTCCACCTTGGGTAATTTCATCCACGACGACGCCCTGCGGTTGCTGTGCGCGATGCACCAGACGATGGGCAACCGCGGCGGCGCGTTGATCGGCATCGACCTGCAGAAATCAGCCAAGATCATTCAATTGGCCTACAACGATGCGGCCGGCGTCACCGCAAAATTCACGCTTAACCTGCTGACACGGCTCAACCGCGACATCGGCAGCAACTTCGACCTCGACGGCTTCGAACATCGCGCCGACTATTCGGTGGAGCGAGGGCGCATCGAAACGTATCTGGTCAGCCGACGGCCACAACAGGTATCCGTCGAAGGCCGCCAGTTCCAGTTTGCGACAGGCGAGGCGATGCAGGTCGAATACAGTCACAAATACACCGACGCCGGCTTTGCCGCGCTCGCCGCCGCCGCCGGCCTGCGCGTGGTGTGCAGTTGGAATGATCCGAAGAACTGGTTCGGG
>JAYTAY010000185.1:0-4244 GCA_043737255.1 Luteimonas sp. | reverse complement strand
TGCACGGCGGACCCATCAACCACTTCCGCCCGGGTTACGACGGCATCGCCCAGTTGCTGGCCAACCGCGGCTATGTGGTGTTCCAGTCGAACTTCCGCGGTTCCACCGGCCACGGTCGCGACTACATGTTTGCCGCGCGCGGCGACTACGGCAACGGCCGCGTGCAGCAGGACATCGTCGACGGCGTGCGCCATCTGCTGGCGCAGGGCATCGGCGATCCGCAACGGGTCGGCATCGTCGGCCATTCGTTCGGCGGCTATTCCACGCTGCTTGGCGTCACGTTCGCCCCGGAGCTGTTCAAGGTCGGCGTGGCCGGCGCACCGCCCGCGGACTTTGGCTGGTCGATGCGCTGGCTGGTCGATGCCGGCGATCAGGGGGCGCTGCCGGATCGCTCCCTGGTCGCGACCCTGCGCGCGCTCTCGGTCGATCCCGGCGACCCCGCGACCTATGCCCGCCTGCGCGCGCAATCGCCGCTCGCCAACGTCAGCGCCCTGCGCCGCCCGGTGCTTCTGCTTGCGGGCGGCGCGGACCGGGTGGTGGCGATCCGCGAAGTGATCCACTACGCCGCGCAACTGCGGCGGCTCGGCAAGCCGGTCAGCCTCTTCGTCGAGCCTGGCGGCGGCCATTCGCCGACCGAGCCACTGCCCCGCGAGGCCTACGCCTACCTGATGGAAGCGATGTTGCACGCGCACCTGGCCGGTGCCAAGCCGGACGCCCCCGGCGCGGAACTTCGTACGTACCTGCAGAAGAACCTTCGGCTGGCGGGGCCGGAGTTCGCGGCGTTCGGCAAGTCCCGGACCGTCGAGGGCGACTAGCGGGCGTCGAAGCGTTAGCGAGGCCTGAGTCGGAGCCGCCTGCCGTATTCGATTCGATCAGCTCCCCGCAAATCCCAGCTGCCGCCAGGCCTCGAACACTACCACCGCAACCGCATTGGACAAATTCAAACTGCGATTGTCCGGTCGCATCGGCAAACGCAGTCGTTGCGATTCCGGAATCGAGGCCAGTACGTCCTCCGGCAACCCGCGCGTCTCCGGTCCGAACACGAACGCATCGCCTTCCGCATAGCGCGGTTGGTCATAGCGCATTGAGTTACGCGTACTCAAGGCGAACACGCGTTTCGGTGCGATGGCCGCGAGCGCGGCATCCAGCGAGGCGTGCACCTGCAACGCCGCGTACTCGTGGTAGTCGAGGCCCGCGCGGCGCAGTTGTTTGTCATCCAGCGAAAAACCGAGCGGCTCGATCAGATGCAAACGCGCACCGGTGTTAGCACACAAACGGATCGCGTTGCCGGTGTTGGGCGGGATTTCGGGTTGGTAGAGGATGACGTCGAACATGCGCGCCTTTGATCTTGAAGAGCGGCGCTTGCTCCGCTGCTGTTGCTTGTCTCCTTCCCCTTCAAGGGGAAGGCCGGAATGGGGATGGTGTGGCTCTTGATCTTGAAGTCACCGCGAACGTCAACACCATCCCCACCTAAACCTCCCCTTGAAGGGGAGGGCTTCAGGACAACAGCGCTACCAAGCGAGAGGATTGCCTTGCCAGTTGAGATACTTACCAGTATCAGCCGGCGAAGCCGCACCAATCACCCGCAACAATCCCTCCGCCGACTGCTCCGCCGTAATCGCCGCGCCGCTACCACCCATGTCGGTCTGCACCCAGCCCGGATGCAAGGCCAGCACGATGATCCCGCGCGCCGACAACGCATCCTTCAACAGCGCCGTCACCATGTTCTGCGCCGCCTTGCTGATGTTGTAACTGGGCGTGCCGAAACGCGTGAGTCCGGAAATCGAACCCAGCTCCGAACTGATGTTGGCGACACGCGCGCCATCGGCGAGTTGCGAGGCCACGGCTTGGGTCAGCAACAATGGCCCCATCGCATTGATGCGGAAGCTGTCCTCCAGATGCGCCGCGGACACGCTGCCGAAACGCTCACCCGAATGCAGCACACCTGCGTTATTGATCAGCAGGTCGATGCCATCGCAGACCAGCGGCAACTCGCGTGCGAACTGTGCATGCGATTTGGGATCGGCGACATCCAGTGGCAGCAGGTGCAGGCGTCCCGGATATTCGCCGGCCAGTCCGTTCAGTTCGCTGGCCTTGCCGGGGTGGCGGCAGGCCGCGACCACGCGATCACCGCGCGCCAGCAATGCGCGGGTCAAGCCTAGGCCGAGGCCGCGATTGGCGCCGGTGACGAGACTTCGGAGTGCGGTCATGTTCGATGCGCCTTGGAAAATTTGGCCCGTCATCCCAGCGCAAGCTGGGATCCATTTTGACTTTGGCTCTTTACTGTCAGAACGAAGATCAGATGTATCCCAGCTTGCGCTGGGATGACGGAGAGTCTTCGTAGGGTGCACGCTTTCCGGGTCCACCACCCTGGTCCTGAATGTGGTGAGCCCGAAAAGCGCCACCCTGCCGATAGTCCTAGTGTAAGCAGCGCCCCGCGCCGGTAGCATGACGGTCCGCTTCGTTGTTTCTCTCTGATTCGCCAAGGAGTGCTGCATGAGTGTTTTCCGTCGGCCACGCGCAGCTGCGCTTGCCATCGCCCTGTCCGCCGCACTGGGTGGTCTCGCCTATGCACCGCAAGCCGCGCACGCCGCGCCGGTCAAGGTCGATATTGCGCATGAACAATTCACGCTGCCCAACGGCTTGCGCGTGATCGTGCACACCGACCGCAAGGCGCCGATCGTCGCGGTCAACATCTGGTACCACGTCGGCAGCAAGGACGAGCCGGCCGGGCGCAGCGGCTTCGCGCACCTGTTCGAGCACCTGATGTTCCAGAGTTCGGAAAACAATCCCGGCGAATTCTTCGCACCGTTCAAGCAGGTCGGTGTGACCGATCAGAACGGCACCACCAATTCCGATCGCACCAACTACTTCCAGAACGTGCCAACCACCGCGCTCGACATGGCGCTGTGGATGGAATCCGACCGCATGGGCCACCTGCTCGGTGCGATCGACCAGAAACTGCTCGACGAACAACGCGGCGTGGTGCAGAACGAAAAGCGCCAGGGCGAGAACCAGCCGTATGGCCAAGTGTGGGATGAGCTGGGCAAGGCCATGTACCCGATGGGGCATCCGTACCACCACAGCACCATCGGTTCGATGGCCGACCTCAACGCCGCGTCGCTGGACGACGTCAAGAACTGGTTCCGCACCTGGTACGGCCCGAACAACGCGGTGCTGGTGCTGGCCGGCGACATCGATGTCGCCACGGCCAAGCAAAAAGTCGCGAAGTACTTTGGTGATATTCCCGCCGGCCCGACCATGGCGCAGCCGAAAGTCGATGTCGCCGCGCTGGTGAAATCCACCCGCGCGACCATGGCCGATGCCGTGCCGCAGGCACGCATCTATCGCCTGTGGAATGTCGCGCAGACCGGCACCAGGGATGCCGACCAGCTGCAGCTGTTCTCGCAGGTGCTCGGCGGCAGCAAGAGTTCGCGTCTGGACAAGCGGTTGCTGCATCAGGACAAGCTGGTCGACAGCGTCAGCACCGGCGCAATGGTCTCGCAACTGGGCTCGAACTTCCTGATCACCGCCGACGTCAAGCAGGGCGTCGACCCAGCCAGGGTCGAAGCGATCATCGACGAGGAATTGCAGAAGCTGCTGAACGACGGCCCGACCGCGACCGAAGTCGAACAGGCGCGCACCGTGTTCCAGGCCGGCTTCGTGCGCGGCATCGAGCGCATCGGCGGCTTCGGCGGCAAGGCTGACGCATTGGCCGAATGCGCGGTGTACGACGGGGATCCGGGTTGCTTCCGCGACAGCCTCAAGACCATCGCCACCTCCAGTGCAGCGGACGTGAAAGCGGTCGGCAACAAATGGTTGAGCAAGGGCAGCCACACGCTTGTAGTGATACCGGGCGAGCGCAAGGCGATCGCCGAAGATCCTGCCGTGACACCGACCGCACTGACGCTGCCGGCGGCCGATGCGAAATACAAAGTCACCGCCAGCGACATCGATCGCACACTGGGCGTGCCGAAGACGACAAGTTTCCCCGACCTGAAGTTCCCGTCGCTGCAACGCGCCACGTTGAAGAACGGCACGCAGGTGATGCTGGCCGAGCGCCACGACATTCCCGTCGTGCAGATGAGTTACGAGTTCAAGGGCGGCTTCACCGCCGACCAGGGCCGCAAGCTCGGCACGTCGAGTTTCGCGATGAGCATGCTCGACGAAGGCGCGGGTGAACTGGATTCCTTGGCGTTCGGCGATCGCGCCGAATCGCTGGGTGCCTCGCTCGGTGCGGGCGC
>JAYTAY010000184.1:0-1703 GCA_043737255.1 Luteimonas sp. | reverse complement strand
ACTGCATAACGTCGATCTGGGTGATCCAGAGCGTCGCTTCGTGTTTGACGACCTCAATGGCACGGTACGCTATTCGGCGGCTGCACCAGTTTCCAGTTCCCTCACATGGGCTGGTGGCGAACTCTACGGGCTCAAATTCGAGGCCGCGACGTTGCCGTTTGAAAGCAGCAACGGGGCACTGCGATTCCGCGATGCGGTCGCTATCCCCATGTTCGGTGGCAGCCTGCGCTTCGACAATTTCACGCTGCGTCCGCCGCGTGGCGATGACGGCATGCAGATGATCTTCGGACTCACCCTGAACCGCATCGACTTCGGCAAGGTGTCGGAGGCGCTGGGTTTGCCTGCATTCCGCGGTGAGCTGAGCGGGCGCATTCCGAACGCACGTTACGCCAACGACCAACTCGATTTCGATGGTGGCTTGACGCTGGGTTTGTTCGGCGGAAGCGTGGAAATGACGTCGCTGTCGATGGAACGACCCTTCGGCACCGCGCCAACCCTGTCGGCCAATATCGATCTCGACGACCTCGATCTGCTGGGCCTGACCGAGGTGCTGGGCTTCGGCACCATCACCGGCAAACTCGATGGCCGCATCCACGGCTTGCGCATGGTCGACTGGCAGGCGGTCGCGTTCGATGCCGACCTGCGCACTGACCGCAAACGCGGCGTGAAACAACGCATCAGCCAGCGCGCGGTGCAGAACATTTCCAGCGTCGGTGACGCGTCCTTCGTCAGTAGTCTGCAAGGCCGGTTGATCGGTCTGTTCGACGATTTCGGCTACGCGCGTATCGGGATTTCCTGTCGCCTCGCCAACGAGGTCTGCGCCATGAGCGGGTTGTCGTCGGTCGCCAAGCCACGTTCAGAAGCCCCTCGTTCAGAAGCGCCGGGGTTTACTATCGTCCAGGGATCGGGCCTGCCGCGGTTGAACGTGGTGGGTTACAACCGACAAGTCGATTGGCCGACGCTGGTCGAGCGACTTGCGGCGGTCAGCAAGGGCGATATCAAGCCCGTCATCAATTAGCAGAAACTTCAGGAGAGCAACATGCGTCGTTGGATGGGAATGCCGATTGCAGCCACGATCGCCTTGACCGCGTGCGTGACGATCAACGTCTATTTTCCGGCTGCCGAGGCCAAGGAAGCGGCCAAGGAATTTGTCGAGAAAGTCATCGGTGATGACATGCAGAAAGCCCAGCCCAAGCCGGACAGCGGTGGCATGGCGCGCTTCGATTTCGATCCGCTGATGCTGATCGGCATCGCGCCTGCGTATGCGCAGGCACCGGACATCACGTTGAAGACGCCGGCGATCCAGGCGATCCAGGGGCGGATGGAATCGCGTTTCGACGGCACGCTGCGCGCGCATTTTGATTCGGGTGCACTAGGCTTTACCGGCGATGGCCTGGTGGCGGTACGCGAGGCATCGAAGATTTCGCTGGGGGATCGCGTCGGCGTGAACCAGGCGGTGGCCGAGCAGAATCGTGACGCCAAGGCGGTATACCGCGAAGTGGCAGTGGCCAATGGTCACGCCGAGTGGGAAGCGCAGATCCGCGATGTCTTCGCCAGGCAGTGGGTGGAAAGTGCCCGCAGCGGGTGGTGGTATCAGTCCGGTGGTGGGTGGAAGCAGAAGTAGCTCGTAGACCTCTCATCGGAGGGGCGAACACAAGAGTTTGCAGAGAAGTGCATGCTCTTCTCCCTCCGCCGCCTGGTGG
>JAYTAY010000183.1:0-1705 GCA_043737255.1 Luteimonas sp. | reverse complement strand
GCACGCGACTGACACCGTTCCTGCACGGACTGATGCGCCGCTGGTTAGGGCGCTGAGTTGCAGTAGCGGTCGGCTTTTTTCCACGACTACTTGTGCTGCATCCGAACGTCAAAGAAATTTCAACACGTCCCGCTAACCAAGGAGTCTCGCATGGACATCGGCATGATTGGGCTAGGCAAGATGGGCGCCAACATGGCGCAACGATTGATCAAAGGCGGCCACCGCGTGGTCGGTTTCGATCCCCGCGAGGAAGCTCGCAAGGCGCTTGAAGTCGAGGGGGGTGAGTCGGCTGTTTCCCTTGCAGCGCTGGTCAAGAAGCTCAAACCACCGCGCGCCGTGTGGATGATGGTTCCGTCGGGAAAAATCACCGACAAGACGGCAACCACATTGAAATCATTGCTGGCCAAGGACGATACCGTTGTGGATGGTGGCAATTCCAACTACAAGGACACTCTGCGTCGCGCCAGGCAATTCCAGACCAAGAAGATGCACTACGTCGACTGCGGCACCAGTGGCGGCGTCTGGGGACTCAAGGAGGGTTACAGCATGATGGTCGGCGGCGATGACGAAGCCGTCGAGCAACTTCGACCGGTGTTTGAATGCCTTGCACCCGGCAAGAAGAAAGGCTGGGGCCACGTCGGCGCAGTCGGTTCCGGCCACTTCGTCAAGATGGTCCACAACGGAATCGAGTACGGACTGATGCAGGCCTACGCCGAAGGTTTCTCGATCATGCAACACAAGAAGGATTTCGAACTCGACCTGCACCAGATCGGCGAAATCTGGCGGTACGGCAGTGTGATCCGGTCATGGCTGCTTGAGCTATCCGCCGATGCCCTGAAGAAGAATCCCACACTCGATGGAATCGCCGCCTTCGTCCCCGACTCCGGAGAAGGCCGCTGGACCGTCAGCGAAGCGATCGATCTCGATGTGCCGGCACCGGTCATCACCACAGCATTGATCGAGCGCCTGCGCTCACGCGACGACAACTCATTTACCGACCGCCTACTATCGGCGATGCGCAACGAGTTCGGCGGCCACGCAGTAAAAAAAGAATAGCCACTGGCCGGGTCGCGGCTTGTTTCTGGCTGGCGCCAGACTTGTCAAGCGTTTCTTTCGCCTGCCGGCGAGCGTGTAACTACTTTTTGCTTGTTGGCTGTTGCCAATCTGGACAAGCGTTTCGTCTAGCTGCCGCCCGCCGCTTTTCTCTTATTTGGCTGACGCAAGACTGGTCAAGCGTTTGGCCGGGCTGCCGCCCGCCGCCCCACCTTGCTCCTCGCAGAGAAACGTGGGCCAAAGATGCGACCCGATAGCCTGTCGCCCGCACGGTGAAGCCTTGCGGGTGCGCAAGCACTGGCCTGGTTCGGCTGAAGGCGCATCCTGTGCCGCAGCCGAAGCCACGCGATCCCTCGCGCGGCCTGCAAGCGGCTTTTCCGTTCAGCATGATCCGCACCGACTTTTCCGGAGGCTCCAACCCTTGAGAGGATGGAGTCATGAAAACAACGGAGAAATTGTCCCTGGAGGCGCGCGAACGTGCCGTTCGGATGGTTTTGGATCATCAGACGGAATGCAACTCGCAGTGGGCGGCTATGAGTTCGATCAGTGCCAAGATCGGCTGCAACGTGGAAACGTTGCGACGTTGGGTACGTCAGGCGGAACGCGATGGAGGTATTCGAGCAGGACCCACATCGGTCGAACAGGAACGTAT
>JAYTAY010000182.1:0-4264 GCA_043737255.1 Luteimonas sp. | reverse complement strand
TCATCGCGGCATTCTACTTGGGCCGCTGCCTGCTCTCTTGCGAAGGGCACATAGGATCGATCTTGTAGCCCGGGTGGAGCCGATACCCGGGGTTCTTCGGTGATCGTCACGTAAAGGCCCTGGTAGGCCAGCTTCGCTGTTGAAAGCCGCTGCGCTCCACCCGGGCTACGTAGCTATTCCCTGACCCTTGAATCAAGGGAAGAAGCTATTTGCCGTTGCTGAAAGACTTGCGTAATCGCTGCAAGCCTTCATCGATACTGATGCGCGGCACGTAACCGAAGTCGCGGGTCGCCGGCGTCATGTCGTACCAGTGCGTGGTGCTGAGCTGTTCGGCAAGAAAGCGCGTCATCGGCGGCTCGCCGCGTAACGACAACACCGTCCACGCTGCTTCGCAGACTGCACCGACCGCATAGGCCACGCCAAACGGAATCGTTTTCTCCACTTGCAGCGCACCGGCGGCGTGCAACAAACCATTGACGATGTCGCGGACCGACCTTGGTTCGCCGTTGCTGATGAAGTAAGCGCGTCCGGCACAGGCCGCATCCGGCGCGAGATGCTCGAATGCATCGAAATGCGCCTGCGCGGCATTGTCGATGTAGGTGGTATCGATGCGATTGTTGCCATCGCCGACAAAGCGCAATCGTCCGGCATTTGCGCGTTCCACCAGGCGCGGCAGCAACTGGTTGTCGCCCGGCCCCCAGAGCAAGCGCGGACGCAAGGCAATCGTGGCAAAAACCGCATCGTTGGCGGCGAGTACCGCCAGTTCGGCCATTTTTTTTGTCGTCGCATACGGCGCCTTGAAGCCTTCGCCATACGGCACGGTGTCCGCCGTGCCGCCCTCGACCGGATGCGTCGCGCGATGCGTCACGCTGGGTGTCGAGGTGTAGACGAGTTGGCCGATGCCGTGCGCGCGGCACGCCGCGATGACGTTGTCGGTGCCGATCACATTGGCGCGGTGATACGAATCGTAACTGCCCCACGCGCCGGCCTTGGCGGCGTTGTGGAACATCGCGTGGTGGTGTTTCGCGGCGGCGATGACGGCATTGCGATCGGCGAGATCGCCCTGTATCTGCCGCACGCCAAGTGCATCGAGTTGCGGATACAGGCCACGGTTGAAACTGGTGACGTCATGGCCGCGCTCGATCAGCCCTCGACACAAGGCCTGACCAAGAAAGCCGCCGCCACCAGTCACCAGGATTTTCATCGCGCCATTTTCTCGTCGAAGTCCAGGCCAGGCAAACTGTAGGAGCGCCCCATGGGCGCCATGCCTCTACCTGTATAGCCTCATCGCGCCCATGGGGCGCTACTACAACCGCCTGCTTGCCCACAGCGCCAATGTCTCACGACCGATTTTTGCGTTGTGGCGGATGTCGACCGGGAATCCAGGATGCGGCAGGTAGGCAGCCACTTTCGCAGCATGCACGAAGCCGTCGGCAATATGACGCAGCTCCTCCTCGATCCGTGGCCATTCGGTGCGTGCGACACCCTTGCACAACTCGACGCACAGCACTGGCATCTGCATACCCTTTTGACCGATGCCAACCAGCGCCGTGCGCCGGACGTCGGGATGCGTGTTGAAGATCGGTTCGATCTGTTCGGTACACAACGTGCTGTCGGCGGTGATCACGCGTTGCGTCTTGCGGCCACAGAACCATAGCCGGCCATCGCTGTCGAGCCAACCGAGATCGCCCATGCGATGCACGATACGTTCGCCGCCGACAGGCAGTTGTTCGAGGAGCTTCGCCAGGCGCGTGGCCTCATCGCGATTGAAATAACTGTCGGTCACGGTCGGGCCGGCCACCGTGATTTCGCCGACGATGCCTTCGGCGACCAGCAACGCCTCCGACCATTCGGCGATGGCGTCATCGCGGATACCGATGATGCGGACCTCATTGGGCGCAACGGGACGACCGACGCAGATACCCGCGCCGCGTTCGGTCGCCTCGCGAGTTGATTGCAACTCGCGGCCTTCGATCACCGCCACCGGCAGGCACTCGGTCGCGCCGTACGGCGTCCACAACTGTGCGTCGTCCGGCAGCAACGCGCGCATCTTCGCGACGACATCGTTGGGAACCGATGCGCCGGCCGATGTCACGCGCTGGATCGTGGGCAACATGGCGCCATGCCGCGCCAGCACATCGATCAGCGCGGGCGAGCCGAACAACTGGGTGACGCCGAATCGTTCGATCGCGGCGAGCAGTTTGCGTGGATTGGCGCGCGCTGGACGGGTTGGATCCATGTCCGGAATGATCGAGGTGAGGCCGAGCGCAGGATCGAACAAAGCGAACGGTGGGAACGTCGGCAGGTCGATGCCGCCGGCTTCGATGCCGAACGCATCGCGCAACATCGCGATCTGCGCAATGAAATGGCGATGCCGATAGATCACACCTTTCGGAACGCCGGTCGAGCCGCTGGTGAACAGGATCGCGGCGATGTCATCGGGCTGTGTGCCAGCGAGTTGCGGGCCGGCATCGCGACCATTGCCTTCGATCTCCGCAAGCGTGATGCCGCCCCAACCGAACTTGCTGCCGACCGTCACCAGATACGTTGCCGACCTCGCCCAGCGCAGCACGATGCGCGCCACATGCGCCAGCGGGATGCCGATGAAGGCATGCGGCTTGGCGTCGTCGAGACAGTTCCGCAGCGCGCGCTTGTCGATGCCGGGGTCGACCAGCACCGGCGCCGCACCGAGCTTGAACAGCGCGAACATCAGCAGGAAGAATTCCGGCGTCGGCCGCACCATCAACACCACGCGCATATCGCGCTGGATGCCGTAGCGATTGAGGCCGGCGGCGATCGCGTCGCTGCGTGCATCCAGCTGCGCATAGGTCAATGCGATGTCGTAGCGGCCATTGCGGCCGGGGCAACGCATTGCAATCTGGTCGGGGCGTTCGCGTGCGAGGCGTGGTAACGAGGCGGCGATGTTGCAGGGTTCGCTCATGCGTAGATTGTCCCGCAAGGGGACTTCCTTCGGGGCGTAGGCGCTGGCTTTTTTGTGGGAGTGGCCTCAGCCCCGAAACTTGCAGAACACCAGCCTCGGGGCTGAAGGCCCTCCCACAAACGCACGCACTTATGTCGGATTTTTTTCCAGGAACCCGCGGATCATCGGCACAAGCACTTCGTGTTTGTCTTCCAGCACGTAATGATTCGCATCGTCGAAGGCGTGCACCTCGGACCTCGGAAGCGCGCGCTTGAAGCCATCGAGAAAGTGCTGGTCGAATACGAAATCCTGCAAGCCCCAGCCGATGAACGCGGGACGATCCGCGAACTCCGGCAACCGCCAACCCGCCTCTTCAAGCAAAGACCAGGCCGGATCCCCCGTCTGCAACGGAATGTCCTGCACGAACCGCAGAGTCGCGATCCGATTGGCCCACGAGTCATAAGGCGCGACATACCCACGCCGCACGTCGCGCGGCATGCGTCGGGCGACGCCGACATGCGAGGCCATCCCTGCAAACGCGTTGAAGCCGCGGATCAGCCACGCGCCGAGTATCGAGTCGCGACCGAGCTTCAATGGCCACGGCATCGGTTTCGCCGCGGGCAATGGAAACGCTGCCGTGTTGAGGATCACCAAGCGTCGCACCTGCACGGCATGCGACAACGCCCAGCCGAAACCGATCATGCCGCCCCAGTCGTGTACCGCCAGCGTGACCGGACCGGTGATTTCGAGATGCTCCAGCAGTGCGGTCAGATCATCGATGCGCGATTGCAGTGTGTAGCGATAATTCTTGTCATCGGGCTTGTCCGACAGCCCCATGCCGATGTGATCGGGCACGATGCAGCGATAGCGATCACGCAAGCCCAGCACCAGATGCCGCCAGTAATAACTCCACGACGGATTGCCGTGCAGCATGACGACGACCTCGCGATCATGCCCGTCAACAGCCGGCGGACCTTCGTCGAGATAGGACATGGCGATGCCTGGGCGCGCATCGAAACGCTGCGGGGTGAAGGGGTAATCGGGAAAACGGGCGGCGGCGCCCCCGTCGACAGGCTCAGGACGTGCGGTCATCCCGGATCACCACACCACTTCCGCCATTGAGCAATTCAGCCCCGAACCGATCCCGAGCAACGCCACGCGATCGCCTTTCTTCAGGCGTCCCATCTCGCGCAGCTTGCTCAACACGATCGGCACCGAGGCCGGACCGATATTGCCGTGCTCGCCGAAGATCGTCAGCACTTTGCTGGGGTCGATGCCGAACGCCTTGATGAAGGCGGCGGTGTGGGCCTTGCTGACCTGGTGGATGACGAACTCGTCCATCTC
>JAYTAY010000181.1:0-4265 GCA_043737255.1 Luteimonas sp. | reverse complement strand
GCGCCGCCTGGTGCCAGCGCGGACCGTACTCGCCGCCGCCGCGGATATTGGCGACGGCATACACGCCGCCTTTTTCCAGCCAACCCTTGCCGACGCCGCCGGAATAACCCGGCGTCAGCGAGACCTCGAAGCCGCCGTAGCCGTACAGCAAGGTCGGTGCGGTGCCGTCGAGTTTCAGATCCTTCGGCTTGACCAGGAAGTACGGAATCCTGGTGCCATCTTTCGAGGTGGCGAAGTGTTGTTCGATTGCATGCTTCGATGCGTCGAAGAACGTCGGCATGGTCTTGAGCACTTCCGGCGCCTGGCCGATCTCGACGTACGACAGCGTGCTCGGTGTGAGGTAATCGGTCGCGGTCAGCCACAGCGCATCGCTTTCATCGGCATCGACCGCGCCGACGCCAAGCGTGCCGAACGTGGGCGCGCCGACGAACGCTGACGTCTTCCAGCCGTCCGCGCCCGGCGTCATCACGCTGAGCTTGTTCTTGACGTCGTCGAGCACATTCAGCACGACGTGATTTTTTGTCCAGGTGTAGCCGGCGAGCGAGGTCTTGTCGGTCGGCGCGAACAACACGTCGAAGTCGCGCTTGCCTGCCATGAAGTAGTCGAATTTCGCCACCAGCAGCGAGCCGGCCGGATACGTCTTGCCGCCGACCGTCCACGGCTCGCGCGTTTCCAGCGTCAGCCATTCGTTGTGCACCGACTTGTTGACCGAGTTCGGCGCGTCGATCTTGGTCAGCTTGCCGTCGTTGCCGCGCAGGTAGAGTTCATCGTTGTAGAACGCGATGGTGCGACTGACGAAATCGCGCTCGTAGCCTGGAGTATTGTCATGCGCGGCCGCGATGTACATGTCTTCAGGCTGGCCTTCATACACGACGGCTGCCGATTCGATCGGCGTGCCGCGCTTCCACTGCTTGACGATGCGCGGATAGCCTGATGGCGTCATCGAACCTTTGCCCGAGGCATCCTTTCCAAAGTCCGTGAACACGTACACCGTGTCCTGGTCGATCCAGCCAAGTCCGCCCTTGGCTTCTGCGCGGACGAACCCGTCCTTCACCCACGTCTTGGTGGTCAGGTCGAATTCGCGCGTGACGTCGGCATCCGAACCACCCGGCGATAGCGCGATCAGGCAACGCCTGTATTCCGGCTTGAAGCAGTCGGCACCGTGCCAGACCCACTTCTTGCCCTCGGCGATGTTCTCGGCCTCGTTCAGCGCATCAAGGTCGATGACCGTCTCCCACTGCGGCCTGGCCTTGCGGTATTCGGCCAGCGTGGTGCGACGCCACAGACCGCGCTCGTTGTTCTTGTCTTTCCAGAAGTTGTAGTAGTGGTCGCCGATCTTGTCGACACCCGGGATCTTTGCGTCGGAATCGAGGATCGCGCGGATGTCGTTCTCGAGCTGCTTGAACTCCGCGCTGCTGGCGAGTTCGGCTTCGGCCTTGACGTTCTGTTGCCTGACCCAGGCCAGCGATTTTTCGCCGTCAACATCTTCCAGCCACGCATAGGGATCATCACTCTGCGGCGTATCCGCATAGGCGGCGCCCGCGGTGGCAAGCCCGGCGATGAGGCAGGCATGGGTCAACTTCGACATCGGGCAACTCCGGACCAGAACGGGAAGGCCGGAACGCTAGCACAGGCGGGCGCATGGCCGAACTGCCGGAAGTCGCAGACTGAATCGGTCATGTAGGAGCGACCCACCGGCGCGATGAGGCATTACCGGGAAAGCTCCATCGCGCCCATGGGGCGCTCCTACGACCAAAGGAAGTTCCCGTGGGACGAAAGCACTTTGCTCAGGCGGCGTGAGGCAACCGGCGAGGCACCAGCGGTTGGCTGCGTCGACGCGCCTGCGCGCCACGACGACGACGCGGGTACGGCAACGCGGTGACCTGCGTCGCGGGCCAGCGCGGCAACCGGAACCGATGCAGGGCCCACCACGCCGTCAAGGGCATGCCGAGCAGCCACAACGGCAGCCAGCCCAGCCACGCGTCATGACCGCGCGCCGCAGGAACCAGCATCAGCAATGCGCATCCAAGCCAGACACTGCGGCGTAACCAGAGATCAAGTCGGGGATCGGGCATGGTGCAGGTATTCATGCGGACGCTTCCTCAGGGATCGGGAATGCACCGTGCCGCGGCGCCATCTCACCCGCTGCGACCCTGCATTGACGTAGTCTTCGCTCGACAAGCGGCACCCTCACCGTCCCGACACAGGAACCGCGCCGCATGCCCCGTCCACGTATCGCAATCGCGCTACTCGCTGCACTGGGGCTGGCCGTTTTCGTCGCCTGCTCATCCACGCCCATGTCCGCCAGAACCGTCAATGCCCCAGCCATCGACCTGCCACGCTTCATGGGCCGCTGGCACGTGATCGCGCATGTGCCGTATTTCGCCGAACGCGGCCATGTCGCCAGCGTCGATGAATACACGCTGCGGCCTGATGGCCGGATCGGCGTGCACTACACCTATCGCACCAGTTTTTCCGAGCCGGAAAAATCGATGGATTCCAGCGCCACGGTCAAGGCCAACACCGGCAACCGCGAATGGACCACGTGGTTCTTCCGGGTGGTCCCGACCAAGTACCGCATCCTTGAAGTGGCGCCGGATTATTCCTGGGCGCTGATCGATTATCCGGGGCGCGACCTGGCGTGGGTGTTTGCGCGCACACCGGTGATGGATGACGCGTTGTATCGCCAGCTGGAACAGCGTTTGGCCGGCCATGGCGTCAACACCGACAAGGTGCGGCGCGTGCCGCAGGTGGCGGATCAGGTGGGGAAACTTGGTTTTGAGATGACGGAGAAGTAAGGCTCTTTGATCGCGCCGCTTTCTGTCCCACGGGGGAAAAGGAAGATCAATAGCCCGCAGCGTCCAGCGCCTTGTCGGCTTCAATCCTCCCAATCTCCACCAGTTCCTTCGCCCGCCAGAACTCGTAGAACAAACACGCATCACGCGGAATCCGGATCACCAGTTCCGGCGGATCCAGCGCCAACTGCACACGCGCGATCTGCGCCTGCATCATGTCGAGCGAGCGCGACAGCACTTCGGTCAGACCGATCTCGTTCGCACGTCCTCCCATCTGCCTGTCGACCCATGCTCCCAGACGCGCGCTCGGTGATGGTTCTCCGGACGACGCATCCGTTTCCTGCGCAGGTTCACCTGGCGGTCGTTGCGGCCAGCCGTGCATGTCGACGGCAATCAAACGATGCGCATCGGACAACCGCGTCGCGGCGATCGGCAGCGGCGCCAGCAAACCGCCGTCCACCAGTTCGCGGCCGTGCACCTCGTGCGGCGTGAACAAGCCGGGGATCGCGATCGACGCGCGGATCGCGGTCCACAACGGGCCGCTGCGCAGCCAGACTTCGCGCTGGCGCTGCAGGTCGACTGCAACCGCGGTGAAATCGATCGGCAAAGACTCGATATCCGGATTACCGACCACCTCGGCAAAGGTTGCGATCAGCCGCTCGCCGCGGAACAACGCCGGGCGACCGATCACCGGATCAAGCAGGCGCAGGAAATCGCCGCGATCCATCTCCATCAAGCGTGCATGGAAGTCCGCGAGTTTGCCGGCGGCGAAGATGCCACCGACCAGCGCGCCGCTGGACGACCCCGCGATCGCAACGATGTTGAGACCCCGCGCCTGCAAGGCTTCGATCACACCGATCTGCGCCAGGCCACGTGCGCCTCCCGCACCGAGCACCAGCGCGATCTTTTCGTCGCGGCGAATCTTTGGCGCGTCCGCCGCCATCAGCGGTCGTAATTGCTCAAGGCCAGCGACAACAACCCGCGCGCCTGCTCCCGCAACGCTGGCGGCTCAATGATTTCCGCATCGCTGCCGTAATGCAGCACGTCCATCAGCAACTCGCGCGCCGCACTGTATGGCACCTTCAATTCATAGCGGCCGTCAGGCAAAAAACGGCCCTGCTGCTGCGAGTGCCAGTGCTCGTCGGCAACCCAGCGCGCGGCCTTCGCGCTGAACACGATCGTGGCCCAGCCTTTCGGCGTGCCGGAAAAAATGCCGTAGCTGCCGGCCAGGTGCTGGTCGAGTTCGGGCTCGTCGATGTCGCGCGCAATCGTGTCGAGAGCGCGCGCGGCCGAGATGCGGTCGACCGAAAAACTCCGCAACGCGTCGCGATCGTGGTCCCACGCATCCAGGTACCAGTTGTCGCGGTAATGGGTCACGCGCTGCGGCGACACCGTGCGGCGGGTGCGCTCGTCGGTGGAACGCGCGCGGTACTCGAACGTCAGTTGCTTGCGCGCGAGCACGGCCGATGC
>JAYTAY010000180.1:0-4269 GCA_043737255.1 Luteimonas sp. | reverse complement strand
GGCTTTTTGCTGCATGTGGTGCAGGTCTATTCGCTCCCCCAACAGAAAAAACGAAGGCGACCGTAGCCGCCTTCAAAGTCCGCATCATGTGGGGAGGGGAACCGGATGCGGAAACTGTTCGCCAGGATCAGGCGACTTTCAACACGTCATCGCCCTGCTTCCAGTTGCACGGGCACAGCTCGTCGGTCTGCAACGCATCGAGCACGCGCAGGACTTCATCGGGATTGCGGCCGACCGACAGGTCGGTGACGTAGACAAAACGGATGATGCCGTCGGGATCAACGATGAACGTTGCGCGCTGCGCCACGCCTTCGTTCTTGTCCAGGATGCCAAGCGCGGCAGTGAACTCGCGCTTGATGTCGGCCAGCATCGGGAACGGCAGGTCCCTGAGATCGGCGTGGTGCGTGCGCCAGGCGTGGTGCACGAATTCGCTGTCGGTACTGCCGGTCAGCAATTGCGCGTCGCGGTCGAGGAAGGCCTGGTTCTTCGACGCGAAACCGGCGATTTCGGTCGGGCAGACGAAGGTGAAGTCCTTCGGATAGAAAAACAGCACCAGCCACTTGCCCTTGTAAGTGTCGTTGTCGATATCGACGAAGGCGTGGTTGAAATCGGTCGAAACAGTGGCCTTCAGTTTGAAGGCAGGCAATTGGTCGCCAACGGTCAGCATCGGATGACTCCTCAGGGTGAAAAAACGGGGCCGGGCTGGAATGCGGTTTGGCATCCAAACCCTTGGAGATGGCCGACATTATTGCGCCGCAACATAAATTCATCAAGCCAATCATTGAAATCAATACGATAGGTGTACGCTATCAAAATGAATTTCCGCGATCTCCGCTATCTCGTCGCGTTATCCGAGCACAAGCACTTCGGCCGGGCAGCGGCGGCCTGTTTCGTCAGCCAGCCCACGCTGTCCACGCAGATCAGGAAGCTCGAGGACGAACTGGGCGTGTCGCTGGTCGAGCGCGCGCCGCGCAAGGTCATGCTGACGCCGATCGGCGGCGACATCGTCGAGCGCGCGCGCCGCATCGTCAGCGATGTCGAGCAGATCAAGGAATCCGCGCGCCGCAGCCAGGATCCGGAAGCCGGCACGGTGCGCTTGGGGATGTTCCCGACGCTGGGCCCCTATCTCCTGCCGCATGCCGTGCCGCGGCTGCGCGCGCGGTTCCCGGAGCTGGAATTGCTGCTGGTCGAGGAAAAAAGTGATGTGCTGCTGACGCGCCTGCGCGAAGGCCGACTCGACGCCGGTCTACTGGCCCTGCCCGTCCACGATGCGCAACTGCATGCCGAATTCCTGTTCGAGGAGCCGTTTTTACTGGCCGTGTCGCAGTCGCACCCCCTGGCCTTGCGCGATTCGATTGCGCTGAAAGAGCTGTCCGGGCAGAAACTGCTGCTGCTCGAGGATGGTCACTGCCTGCGCGATCAGGCACTCGCGGTCTGCGGCATGGCCGGCGCCAACGGCAAAGGCGAGTTCCAGGCCACCAGCCTGGAAACCCTGCGGCAGATGGTGGCCGCGAACGTCGGCGTCACGCTGCTGCCGATGCTGGCGATCAAGCCGCCTGTGGCGCGGTCCGACAGCATCCATCTGCTCGGCTTCAGCGATTCGCTCCCGAGTCGTCGCATCGCGATGGTGTGGCGCAAGAGTTCGGCGATGGCCGGCTTCCTGCAAGCCCTGGCCGAAGTCTTCAAGCAACTGCCAGCAGAGTTGTTCATCCCCACGCCGCATTCGACATCGCCTTTACAGCAGTTGCACGCGACATGAGCCTGCGTCTGTGGGTCGTGCTGGGTGTGTTGATCAGCGCCGGCTGGTGGTACTCGCCGGTGTCGCCGCGCGTTCCGAAGGCGGGCGACGTCCTCGCCGGCACCACGGTCACTTGCCCGCCACCGCCGCGTGTCGGCGCCGGCCACGATCCCTTGCAGACTCCCATCCCGATGTCACTTTCGTCATTCCGTCTGCAGGCCGCAACGCTGCAGCCACTGGCCGGCTTCAGCATCGACGCGCGCGTGCTGTCGCGTGAGGACTACAGCTTCGGCCGCGAAGCGGACCTGTCACCAACCGACCTGGCGCTGGGCTGGCAACGCATGCGCGATGACGCGGTGCTGTCGCGTCTGGCCATCAGCCAGGCGTCGCGCTGGTACCAATTCCGCTGGGACGGCGATCCACCGCTATCGCCGCAGGAAATCGCGCGCAGCAGCGCCAACATGCACATGATTCCGTCCGATCAGGCCACGGCCAAGGCGCTGCGCGATGTACGTGCGGGCGACCGCGTGCGTATCGACGGCTGGCTGGTGGAAGCGACGACGACCGATGGCTGGCGCTGGCGCAGTTCTCTGACGCGCGACGACACGGGCGGTGGTGCGTGCGAAGTGGTTTACGTGTGCTCGATCACGCGTCAGTGATGTGTCGCGTCCACAAGACTCGCGTTGTCTGCAGGAGTTGCCAAGAGCAAGACGATCGCAGTGACCATGGCCGACGCGTTGCGGATTGGGAAATCGGCCCGATCCTGCCCAGCGCGCGCGAATGGTTTGGCGACACGATTGTCATGGCCAACTCGACGCGAACACGGTGACCTCGATCGGCGGCTTGCGCATTCAGCCCGATCACGCATTCGCCGACCTCTCCCCCGTCCATGCCGACCTGTGGTTGCTGCCCGGCAGCGACCGCTGGCAGGACGGAGAGAACACAGTGCTCAGCGATGCATTACGGAAGCGCCACGCAGCTGGCCTTCCAATCGCCGCGATCTGGCGCAACTTTGGCGCTGGCACACGCCGGATTGCTGGACACTCGTCCGCATACCAGCAACTCGCTCGAGTTCCTGACGACACATGCCGATGGATACGCCGGCGCGGGCGTTTACCGCGATGCACACGCGGTCAGCGATAACGGCATCGTGACAGCGCCAGGCAGCAGTCCGGTGACATTTGCGGTGGAGTGCCTGCGACTGTTGCACCCCGAACACGAAGAGTTGATCGCTCAGATGCGGGCGATGTCCGCGGGCGAGTTTGAAAAGCATTAGTCGCAGAATTTCTTGCCCGCGCGAATGGGCCGATCCTCGTCTCATTGAGGCGGAACGTAGGCTGGGTTGGCTCTAACAACCCGGCTGTCACCGCTGCGGGAATGCCGGGTTGATGGAGCCAACCCAGCCCACGGTTTTTTACTTCAAGCCGTTCCCGCAGGTTGCTGCAAAAAGAAAAACCGGATCATCTCGACCGAAGCGTCGGGTCCACTGGCATCAGTAAACGATCCACTCGGACTGCCGCCGGACCATGCGTGCCCCGCGCCATGCACAACCCAATCTTCGACAATGGGCTGGCTGGCGGCGTCTGCATGGACAGTCCGGCGATAGGTGCGGCCACCTGCGGCCTTGCCGTGATGCACGCTGGTAAGCAGGGGTGATCGGTCCGCGCGATCGACGGTGGCCTGCTCGATGATTGCGACGCCGTTTTTTGCGTCCACCGTGTTGTCGCGATCGCCGTGAAAGACGATGGTGGGTACAGCACGCCCGGATAGCGGCCGATGTTTGACTTGCCCACCTTTCATCGCCCCGAAGGCAGACGGCATGTCGTGGGCAGCGCCGTGAGGCAAGCCGGAATGCGCACCGACCGCGGCATACAACTCGGGATAAGTCGCGCCGAGGATGACCGCCATGGCGGCCCCGGCAGACAGCCCGGCCACGAAGATACGACGCGCATCGACGCGATAATTCGCGGCGACCTCGCGAGTGATGCCGGCGATGAGTGAAGGCTCACCGCGATCACGCATCTGGTCGTCCGGACGGAACCAGTTCCAGCATTTCGATCCGTTCGCATTGGCGGCCTGCGCGGGATACACCACCAGGAAACCATGCTGTTCGGCCAGCGCGTTCATGCGCGTGCCGGCGGCGAAGTCGTCGGGATCCTGCTTGCAGCCGTGCAACATGACGATCAGGGGCAAGCGCTGGTCGGGGAAGCCTGCGGGGACAAACAGTTTGTAGTGACGCGTTCCTGATTGCGACGCAATGGTTCCGGCAGCAAAGCCCGCGCCCATCGCCCCTGCGGCAGCCGTATTTTTTTGATCCCTCGGTGCGCTCGGGGGCGCCGCGCCCACAACCCGAAAGTTTGCGTTGGTAGGTTCGCGGACGTCATTGCCGCGCGCGCGCGTCGGTCCATTCGCGCCCAAACCACGCTGGATCGCCGCGGTTGCTTCCATCAGCTTGCCGGCGCGCGTGAGGTCAGTGGCTTGTCCGAGCAGTCGCGCGACTATGGGTTTGATTGGAACTCTCCATCTGAAAG
>JAYTAY010000179.1:0-1716 GCA_043737255.1 Luteimonas sp. | reverse complement strand
TTGTCCATCCAAGCACCCCCATGCATTAGAACGTCCCGCGGACGGCTGTCGCCCCTGTTTTTCTTTCACAGCGATTTGCCGTGAGTTAATCACGGCGGGCGATCAAAGGCGAGCGGACAGTGTGAGCGAACACGGTCAGGTTCACTTCACTACACGAAGCGACGCAAAAATCCGATGCGGCGCGGGGCGGTCCAGCCGCTTCGTGCCATCGAAGGCACGATCCACCATGCGCACATGGCCCGACAAATTCGCCTGGAATTGCCCGGCATTCCGCAGCACATCGTGCAACGCGGCAACAACGGCCTGCCCTGCTTTCTTGATGTCGAAGACCGCACGCGCGACCTCCACTGACTGGGCGAGGCGCTGCTCGCGAATGACTACCAACTGCACGCCTATGTAAGGATGGACAACCACGTGCACCTGCTTGTAACCGCCTGAAACAGGCGCGATTGGGCGAATGATGCAGATGCTGGGGCGCAACTACGTCGGACAGTTCAACGCGCGCCACCGGCGCACCGGCAACCTGTGGGACGCTACAAGTCCTGCCTCGTCGCGGATGCGGACTGCTTTCTGCGCTGCGTGCAATACATCGACCTCAACCCCGTGCGCGCACGCATGACGGATGATCCCACCGTGTTCCCCTGGTCCGGCTGCGCCGCCCTGTGCGGTCTGCGCGACGACCCGCTGCTGACGCTCCACCCTTCACAGCGCGAGCTGGGTACCAGCGACAAGGAGCGCGGCGACGCATACAAAGCGATGCTGAGCGAGGCGATCAATGACGAGGACCTTGCCGCCATACGTGTCTACCTACAGCAACAGCGAGCCTATGGTCGCGACGACTTCCGCGCGATGGTCGAAGCCAAGACCAGGCGATTCGCTGGCGTAAGGCCTGCGCATCGGCCCGCGAGCGCCGCAACCGACGCGGGGAAGTGAACCTGACCCCGTTCTTGCTGGCGTTTCTCGCGATGGTCGAAGCCACACCCCGGCGCTTCGCTGACGTAAGTCCTGCGCAACGAGCAGCGCGTCACAGCGGACATCGGTAAGTGAACCTTATCTCGAGTTGCCAAACCGCTTATTGCCACGACAAATTCAGTTGCTTTTGAGTCGCAGCACAATCCCGCAAGTAGAGGTTGATCAGGCTCTGGTACGGAATCCCAACCTTCTCCGAGACTGACTTGAAGTAGTCAATGGCATCCTCGTCCAGCCGAATCGTGATCTGCTTCTTCAATTGAGAAGCGTAGGGGTTCTTCTTGGCGTTGGAGAAATCGTATTCTTTGCGCATGGGGCACCTTTCAGTATTGCCGAGACTCAACGGCCGTGGCCTTCCTGGCTGAGATGATCCGGATCGTGTTGTTCTTGTCGCGATAGCAGTGGCAAACCACGAGCAATTTGAGCTTTGTGCTCAGCCCGAGCAGGACGAATCTGTCTTCGTCATCCGAATGTGCAGGATCGGCGATGAGCTTGGCCCGCTCGTCCGCAAATACGGATCTGGCCTCATCAAAGCCGATGCCATGCTTCCGGATGTTTGCGGCAGATTTCGCCGGATCCCACTCGAATTGCAACTCGGTCATGCGTCGATGATAACTACAGTGTAGTTATGGATCAACCGGGGTAGCGGAACCTCGGGAACGTCAGGGTCCGAGTCGACTTTTTCCTACGATCTGATCGTTCGATTGCGCGTTTCAGGAAGTGTCAGGTCACGGGATGCTGTCGGTC
>JAYTAY010000178.1:0-9759 GCA_043737255.1 Luteimonas sp. | reverse complement strand
TTTCAATTCTTGCGGGCGTGTTTGTCGAGCGGTGGCTGTTTTTTGCCGAAGCCAAGCATGTTGTCAGTTTGTATTACTAACGGGCGCCAGCCCACAGGCCGGAAAGGCTTCAACCTCGAACCCTGACAAGGACAAGATGATGAAAGCAATTGTCCAGGATCGATACGGTTCGCCCGACGACGTCCTGCAACTGCAGGAAATCGACAAGCCGGTAGTGGGGGATGACGAAGTGCTTGTGCGGGTTCGCGCAACGTCCGTTCATCCAGATGTGTGGCATGTCGTGACTGGGCGGCCTTACGTCCTGCGCCTCATGGGGGCCGGCCTGATCAAGCCGAAGAACTGCGTCCCGGGAACGGATGTGGCGGGGCATGTCGAGTGGGTTGGCAAGAATGTCACGCGGTTCCGGCCCGGTGACGATGTGTTCGGCGAGAGCATCAAGGGTCAGCAATGGGAAAACGGTGGCGCATTTGCAGAGTACGTGGCCGTTGCAGAGGAGGCACTGGTGCTCAAGCCCGGCAGCATCAGCTTTGAGCAAGCGGCAGCCGTTACTACATCCGGACTCATCGCGCTGAACAATCTTCAGGGTCAGAGCAGGATTCAGCCTGGACAAAGTGTGTTGATCAACGGTGCAGGCGGTGGCGTGGGCGCGATAGCTGTGCAGCTTGCCAAGGCATTTGGGGCGCGCGTGACCGGCGTCGACCACACCAATAAACTGGAAATGATTCGCGCGCTTGGCGCAGACCACGTGATGGACTACACCAAAGAGGACTTCACCCAGCTTGGTGAGCGCTACGATCTGGTTTTCGATGTTGCCTCGAACTTATCCCTCGCAGCTTGCAAACGCGTGCTTGCTGTCAAGGGGGTCTACGTCCTGATCGGCCACGATCATTACGGTGCTGTTGGCGGTCGTGTCCTGGGCAGCCTGCCTCGCTTTTTCAAGCTCCTGGCGCTCTCGCCGTTTGTCAGTCATCTGCCAAAAATGAACTTTTCAGTCCCGCGAAGGCAAGACACCATGGTTGTCTTGAGGGATCTGCTTGAAGCAGGGAAGCTCACACCTGTCATCGACAGGGCCTACCCGCTGAACGAGGCCCGGGAAGCCATGCGCTATCTGCAAGCGGGGCAGGCCCGAGGAAAAATCGTCATCACTCCATAGGCGGACGCATGCAGCCGGAGAGCAGCCCTGCATGCGCGATCGAGACGCCCCGTTTTGCTTGGTCTGCCCACGCGCGTGCGGCCAGCACGCCACCAGCGGAGCTTGTTCCGCTGCTTGTGGCGGCCAACAAGAGCAGCCGGGCAAGCGAGGCTCTATAAAGCTAGCGTGCATGACGCGACTTGGGCAGTTGTTGACCACTGCGTATTCGCAAACGGCGATCTAGACGTCTTCCGGACTCACCGCGTCGATGAGTTCACGCGCGCCCTGCGCAAGCAGGGCTTCGGCGACTTCGATGCCCAGCGCTTCCGGCGCATCACCACGACCATTGCGCTGCGCACGCACCACGCGCCCTTCGCTGGCCGAGCCCACCAATCCTTGCAGCGACAAGTGTTGTCCGTCGAGGCGTGCATAACCGGCCACCGGCACATGGCAGCTGCCATGCAAGGCGCGATTCATGGCGCGCTCGGCTTCCACGCAGACCCGCGTGTCTGCATGATCGAGCGCAGCGAACAATACGTGCATACCGGCATCGTCGTCGCGGCATTCGACCACGATCGCGCCCTGTGCAGGCGCGGGCAACCACTCGGGAGCATCCAGTCGCGCGCGGATGCGGGTGCCGAAACCAAGACGTTGCAGTCCCGCGCATGCCAGCACGATGGCCTCGTAGTCACCGGCATCGAGTTTCGCCAGGCGCGTATTGACGTTGCCGCGCAGGTCGAGCAACTGCAGATCCGGGCGCCTTGTCCGCAACTGCGCCTGGCGCCGCAACGAGGAGGTGCCCACGCGCGCGCCTTGCGGCAATGCCTCGATTGAAGCGAACCGGTCGCTGACGAAGGCGTCGGCATGGTCGGCGCGTTGCAGGATCGCCGACAATGCGAACGGACCTTCCAGGTGCATCGGCACGTCCTTGAGCGAATGCACCGCGCAATCGGCTTCGCCACGCAGCATTGCCAGTTCCAGTTCCTTGAGGAACAAACCCTTGCCGCCGATCGCCGCCAGCGAACGATCCAGCGTCTCGTCGCCGCGCGTGGTCATCGGCACCAGCACCACGTCGATGCCGGGATGCGCAACGCGCAAGCGATCGGCGACGTGTTCGCTCTGCCATAACGCGAGCGGGCTTTTGCGGGTGGCGATGCGGATGCGGTTCATGTGGGGATTATCTAGCGAACAAGGAAGGTGCAACGCGATTGACACGAAGATTTTGTGGGAGGGGCCTCAGCCCCGACACTCGTGTTGCGCAAGCGTCGGGGCTGAGGCCCTCCCACAATGCCGACGCCGTGTCTTCGGCGTGTCCCACCTCAAAGATGCTTCACCGTGTCCTTCAAATGCGCCACGCAGCGCCGGCTCACTTCCAGCGGCTGCTTGCCGTGGCGGAGGATGGCGTACACATGGCCGTCCGGGGCGCGCTTGAGTTCGATGAGTTCGTGTCGCGCCACCAGGCAATTGCGGTGGATGCGGACGAAGCGTTCGCCGAATTCCTCTTCCAGCGATTTCAGCGATTCCTCGATCAGGTCTTCGCCACGCGCGTGATGCACGACCACGTATTTTTCATCCGCTTGCAGGAAATGCACGTCCTCGACCGGAATCAATCGCAGGCTGCCGCGCAGGCGGGCGCAGAGATGGGTGCGGCGACGCCCGGTCGCCGCATCGCCTGCCTCGCGACCGCGTCCGGCCGCGAACGTGCGCGCCCGCTCCAGTGCAGCGGCCAATCGTTCGGGACGCACCGGCTTGACCAGATAGTCAATCGCGGCCGCTTCATATGCGGACAGCGCGTGCGCGTCGTACGCGGTGCAGAACACCACGGCGGGGCGGGGATCGAAGGCGGCGAGATGACGCGCGACTTCGAGTCCGTCGATGCCGGGCATGGCGATGTCCAGCAGCACCACGTCGGGATCGTGTTCGGCGCAGGCATGCAGCGCTTCACGGCCGTCGCCGGCTTCGGCCACCAGTTGCACATCCGGCAGTTCGGCCAGCAGATCGCGCAGCCGTTCGCGGGCCAGGGGTTCGTCATCGGCGATGACCACTTTCACGGATCGGTCGTCCTAGGCCAAAGGGAGGCTGAGTTCGCAGACATAGTAGCCATCTGCCGCGGCCGCGGGCATGCGCGCGCCGAACATGGAGGCAAGCCGGTGAGCGATGCTGCGCAGCGCGTGCCCGGAACCGTGCGGCGTGAATTCGGCGGCGACGGGCGCGGGATTGCGGATGCGCACGCGCAACGTGTCGGTGTCGGCCTCGAGCGCGATCTGCACTGCGCCGCCTTCGGGCAAACGCGAAATACCGTGCAGCACCGCGTTCTCGGCCAACGGTTGCAGCGACAGTCGCGGCATCGCCAGTTGCCAGGGGAGCGGTTCGTGCTTGCTCCATTCGACGGTGAGGCGCGGGCCGAGCCGCAGCGACTCGATCGACGGATAGCGTTCCGCCAGTTCCACTTCCGCCGCCGGCGTCGAGCTGCCTTCGCCCGCGCCCAGTGCGGCGCGAAACAGATCGGACAGGTCGAGCACCGCGCGTTCGGCGACCTCGGGATCGCGTCGCGACAGGCTGGCGATCATGTTCATGCTGTTGAACAAAACATGCGGACGGATGCGCGCCTGCAACGCATCGGCCTCGGCGCGCGCATTGGCATTGACCTGCGCGCGCCAGCCATCGACGACATAGAAATAACGCAGCGCCAGCGCCGTGATCAGCGCCACGATCGCGGCGCTGCCGCCGACAAAACGCCAGAACCCCGGCAATCCGGAATCGGCATCGACGCTGGCGAACAACGCATGCACGATGCCCGCCGCGGCCGTCGCCACCAGCGCCGCCAAGGCCACGCCAAGCGATGAGCCGACCGGCGGATCCCATCGCGACAGGATCCGCCGCATGCGGCACAACAACACCGACACTGTCAGCGCCAGCCACAAGGCGAAGCCACTGGCGCGCAACACCGTGCCGACATCCCAATCACGCGCGCCATCCGGGGCCAGCACCACCACGATCACCGCCAACTCGGCGAGCCCCAGCAACGTCGCCACGCGCGGCAAGGTACACAGATCCGGAAACCACAGCCCGCTGCTGCGCGGATCGGCCGCCGGTCAGCCCGCCGCGAACCGTTGCGACATCCAGTCGCCGAGGTCGCGGATCTCCTCGGCACAGACTTGGTGCTGCATCGGATATCGATGCCAATCCACATTGAAGCCATGCTCGCGCAGCAATTCCGCGCTGCGCTCACCGGCGGCATACGGCACCACCGGGTCATGCACCCCATGCGCCATGAACACCGGTTGCGCGGTTGCATGGGTGGTCAACGTAGCCAGTGATTTTGCAGCGGCCGGAAGATACGTCGACAGGCCGATCAGCCCTGCCAGTGGTTCTGCGCGACGCATGCCTGCCGCAAGCGTGATCGCGCCACCTTGTGAAAAGCCCGCGAGCAGCAGACGCGATGCCGGAATGCCACGTTCGGCTTCGCGCGCAATCAACGCATCAACCTGCGCGATCGATTCCTCGACCCCGGTCTCGTCTGCGCGGTTGGCAAGATCGAAGTCGCGGATGTCATACCAGGCGCGCATGCGTGCGCCGTTGTTGATGGTCACCGCGCGCACCGGCGCATGCGGAAACACGAAACGGATCGCCGGCCAGTCCGGCCGGATCACTTCCGGCACGAACGGCACGAAGTCGTTGCCATCGGCGCCCAGGCCGTGCAGCCACAGCACGCCCCATTGCGGCGATGCGCCGGTGTCGTGTTCAACAGCGTCAAGCAGTGTGGTGATGTCCATCGCGGCATTGTGGCGGCGGAGGTGTGCAAAGTCATTCGCGATAGCCCCCCAGGATTTGTTGCTCGCGAATCGGGTGTTCCGTTCTCCCGCACGCGCGGCCCGAAGGGTGTCCAAAAATGAGCGGGTTCTAGCGGTGTACTGCGGCCGAAACGCACGCCGCGCTGGCGCCTGCGGACAACCGCCATCGATATGCGGTTGGTGGGCCCACCAGGACTCGAACCTGGAACCAAAGGATTATGAGTCCTCTGCTCTAACCATTGAGCTATGGGCCCGCACGCGCCGGCATTATCGCCGGGACACGAGTGGAAGACGACGACGTACGAAACCGTAACGACAGCGAGTGCACCCTTGCTCGCCCCCTTAGCCGGAGTTCTGCCATGAATAGCCGGCAAATTGCCGATCGTCTTGTCGAATTGTGCCGCGCAGGAAAATACGAAGAAGCGCAGGAGGAGTTGTACGCCGAGGATGCGGTCAGCATCGAAATGAAAGGTTTGTCGCCGGGCGCGCTCGGCAATGCACATGGACTGGATGCGATCCGCAAAAAGGGCCGGAAGTGGAAGGAAAGCATCGAAGCGATCCACGGCGGTTCGGTGGGCGACCCGGTGGTGGCAGGCGACTGGTTCAGCATTGCGATAGGTACCGACGCCACCTGCAAGGAGAAGGGCCGCATGAACATGCAGGAGATCTGCGTGTACCAGGTGCGCGATGGCAAGATCGCCCACGAGCAGTTTTTCTACACGTCGGTTGACGATGCGTTGTAGGCGGGTCTCGACCCGCGGCTCTGCACGTCTCCTTCCCCGTCAAGGGGAAGGCCTGGATAAGGCGGGTGTTGTTCTTGATCTTGACATCAGCGCGAACTTCAACACCATCCCTACAAAGCGCCTACGACCTGCGCGCACCGCGCCACGGCATTCGGTCGGATGCCGGCCATCCCCACCCGTTGGAGGGAAGACTCCAAAGCAGCGGAGCAAGCGCCGCTCTACACAAACAAAAGCCCCGCATTTGGCGGGGCTTTTTTTGCAACACATTGCCTGTGCTTACTCGATATCGAGGAAGCTGCGCAGCTGTTCCGAACGACTCGGATGCCGCAACTTGCGCAACGCCTTCGCCTCGATCTGGCGGATGCGCTCGCGGGTGACATCGAACTGCTTGCCGACTTCTTCCAACGTGTGATCGGTATTCATGTCGATGCCGAAGCGCATGCGCAGCACCTTGGCTTCGCGCGGGGTCAGCCCGGCCAGCACGTCGCGCACGGTTTCCGACAGGTTGATGTTGACGGTGTTCTCGATCGGCGACTCGACGTTGGTGTCCTCGATGAAATCGCCGAGGTGCGAATCCTCGTCGTCGCCGATCGGCGTCTCCATCGAGATCGGTTCCTTGGCGATCTTCATCACCTTGCGGATCTTGTCCTCGGGCATCTCCATTTCTTTCGCCAGCTCTTCCGGCGTCGCTTCGCGGCCGTACTGCTGCAGCATCTGCCGCGAGATGCGGTTGAGCTTGTTGATCGTCTCGATCATGTGCACCGGAATACGGATGGTGCGCGCCTGGTCAGCGATCGAACGGGTGATGGCCTGGCGGATCCACCACGTCGCGTAGGTCGAAAACTTGTAGCCGCGGCGATATTCGAACTTGTCTACCGCCTTCATCAAGCCGATGTTGCCTTCCTGGATCAGGTCCAGGAACTGCAGGCCGCGGTTGGTGTATTTCTTGGCGATCGAGATCACCAGGCGCAGGTTGGCCTCGACCATTTCCTTCTTGGCCTTGCGCGCCCGGACTTCGCCGTGGGCCATCGTGCGGCTGATGTCCTTGATGTCGGCCAGGGTCAGGTGCAGCGCCTGCTCGGTGGCGATGGTCGCCTCCTGCTCGGCGATGATCTTGTCCTTGACGTCGCGCAGACCCGACGACCATTTCTGCTTGCGCTTGAGCAACTCGTCGACCCAGCCGAGGTTGGTCTGGTTGCCTTCCCATGCACGGATGAAATCCTTGCGCGGCATGCCGGCCTTCTTGGTCGACAACTCCAGGATCTTGCGCTCGTGGTTCTTGATCTGGCCCAGTACTTCGCGCAGCTTGCGTACCAGCGTGTCGACCAGCGGCAGCGGCAACTTGATGGTCATGAACACATCGGCCATGTCGGTACGCAGCTTGCTCACCGACTTGTGGCTGGGGCCATGCTTGGCGTAGGCCCTGTGAAATTTGGCGTACAGGTCGGACATCGCTTCCATGCGCCGCGCGACTTCGAGCGGGTCGGGACCGACCGGGCCGGCTTCTTCTTCTTCGGCCTCGACGCCTTCCACCGCGTCTTCGACCTCGGCATCGGCAGCGACGACCACGACCGGAACTTCCGCGACCGGCTCATCGATGAGGTCATTGAACCCGGCGACGATTTCGGCGAGACGCTTCTTGCCGGCCTTGTGCAGGTCGTAATCGGCCAGCAACAGGTTGATCGACCATGGGAAGCTGGCCAGCGAGTACAGCATCTGGTTGAGGCCTTCCTCGATGCGCTTGGCGATGGCGATTTCGCCTTCGCGCGTCAGCAACTCGACCGTGCCCATCTCGCGCATGTACATGCGCACCGGATCGGTGGTGCGGCCGGTTTCGGTATCCAGCGCCGACAGCGCGGCCGCAGCTTCTTCGGCGGCGGTGTCGTCGACTTCGCGGCCGCTGGCGCTGGTGCCGGCGAGCAACAGCGTTTCGGCATCCGGCGCAACTTCATGCACCTCGATACCCATGCCGTTGATCATGCCGATGATGTCTTCGATCTGCTCCGGATCGACCATGTCGTCGGGCAGGTGGTCGTTGACCTCTGCGTAGGTCAGGAAGCCTTGCTCGAGGCCCTTGCTGATCAGCAGCTTGATGTCGGATTGCGGAGTCTGTCGTTCGTTGGCCACGTGTCTCGCCATCGGTATGAAAAAGTGAACCCGTAATTATACCAGCGACCCGTTGGACGGACGCGGGCATGGGCTTTGAAAGTCCTTCCGACGCTTTTTTTCAGGGGCGCAACAGGAAGGTCGCCGGGCCGTCATTGACCAGGCTGACCATCATATGGGCGCCGAATCGTCCGGTTTCCACCCCCGCGGCGTGATTTTGCCGGCAGATCCGCACTAATTGGTCGAAGCTGCGTTCAGCCTCGTCGGGTGGCGCGGCCGTGGTGAAACTGGCCCGCATGCCGCTGCGGGTATCGGCTGCGAGGGTGAACTGACTGACCAGCAGCAGGCCGCCCGCAATGTCGGCCAGTGACAGATTCATCTTGCCGGCAGCGTCCGCAAACACCCGATAGCCCAGCAGTCGCTCGGCCATGCGCGCGATCTGCGCGTCGGTGTCGCCGGGCTCGGCCGCGACCAGGGCGAGCAAACCTGCACCGATCGCGCCGACGGATTTGCCCTCGACATGGACATTGGCTGAAGTGACGCGCTGGATCAGGACGAGCATGGGCGAAGGATAGCGGCGGGACTTTTGCAGGTGCGAATTTAATTGCACGCTTCAGGGATGAGAGCGTGCGAATAATTTCGCACCTGCAAATCCAGCTCCGAAGGCCGGCACGATCGTCCAATCGCTAAACTGCCGCAAATGACCAACACCTTCGCCCGCCTGTTGTACCTGCTTGCCGCCGGCATGGGCCGATTACCGTGGTCGTGGCTGTTGCGGGTCGGTGATGGCATCGCCGCATCGTGGCGCGCACTGGATTCGCGCGAGAGCCGGGTCGTGATGCGCAATCTGGAGTTGGTGTTTCCCTTCCTGCCACTGGAACAACGCGGGCGCCTGCATCGGCGCGTCTTGCGCACCACTGCCAGACAGGCACTCGAAACCTTGCGCTTATGGACGCGACCGCATGCCGAAAACCTGGCATTGATCCGCGAAATGCATGGTGTTGAATTGTTTGATGCAGCGATCGCGGCAGGTCGCGGCGTGATCGTCGCCGCGCCGCATTACGGCAACTGGGAATTGCTCAACCAGTGGCTGGCGGCGCATACGTCGATTGCGATTTTGTACAGTCCGCCGGAATCCGCAATCGGCGAGGCGTTCCTGCGCATCGCGCGTGCGGACAATGCGCAGCGAGTGCAGCAGATTCCTGCCGAAGGCCCGGCCGTGCGGCAGCTGTGGAAGGTGCTGAAGGACGGCGGCGTGGTCGGCATACTGCCCGACCAGCAACCGAAACTCGGCGATGGGCAATTCGCGCCGTTTTTCGGCGTGCAGGCCCTGACCATGACCCTGCTCAACCGGCTGGCCGAGCGCACCGGCGCCACCGTGCTTTTCGCGTACTGCGAGCGCATCGATGATGGACGGGGGTTTGTCTCGCCAGCATTCGCATTGCGCTTCGAGACCGCGCCCGCACAGATTGCATCCGGCGATCCGGTCGCAGGCGTGACCGCGCTCAATGCAACAATCCAGCACATCGCCACTCGCGATCCCGCGCAGTATCAGTGGACCTACAAGCGCTACTCGATCCCGCCGCCCGACGGCAGCCGCGGCAACCCCTACTGGCCCGATTGCTACCCTCGCCGCTATCGACGCGAGGCCGTTCGCAATGCGCATGTCATCCCCGCAGACTGATCCCGCACCACTGGAGACCGAACCATCGACACGTCACCCGATTCCATGACTGCAGTGCAATCGCCGGATTGGCAAGCCTTGCCTGTACGCGCGCGCAGACTGTTCGTGCTGACGCATGCGCTCGGGTTCGGCGCCGCCGGCACCATCGCCGCGATCGTTGGCGCGAGTTTTTTGGCGTCGGTCTTCGATCACGGCTGGTTGTTTCCGGTCACGGTTGCAATCGCCCTGATCGGCGGCATCGCATTCGGCGTGTGGCTGGGTGTCAAGCAATACCACTACACCCGCTGGAAACTCGATAGT
>JAYTAY010000177.1:0-4298 GCA_043737255.1 Luteimonas sp. | reverse complement strand
GCGATCGGCTTTACGGGAACGCCTCATCGCGCCCATGGGGCGCTCCTACAAAAACTGCTAGCGAAGCAGCATGCGGATGAACTTGTCGACCTTCGCATACGGCGGCTTCAACAAATCGCTTGCCGCGCGGCGCGACTGCCACAGGATCGGCAACTGTTTGCTGAAGGCATCGAACCCGGCCTTGCCGTGGTACGCGCCCATGCCGCTGGGGCCGACGCCGCCGAACGGCAATGCGTTGATGCCGAAATGCAGCAACGTGTCGTTGACGGTGACGCCGCCGGCCAGTGTGTTGTGCAGGATCTTTTCGATGCTGTCGCGGTCATGGCTGAAGGGATAGAGCGCCAGCGGCCGATCGTTTTGGTTGACGTATGCGATGGCGTCGTCGAGTGATGCATACGATTTGATCGGCAGGATCGGCCCAAAAATCTCGTCCTGCATGACGGCGGCATCGTCGCCGGGATCCAGCACCAGTGTCGGCGCGAACGAGCGCGCCGCATCGCTGGCTTCGGTCAGCGCGATCACCTTGAGGCCACGTGTGCGGGCATCGTCGAGATAACCAGTCAGACGTGCGAACTGCCCGTCGTTGATGATGCGTGTGTAATCGTCGCCGGACGTGCTGCCATAACGACGCTGCACTTCATCACGCAGCGCCGCGACGAAGGCATCGCGACGCTGCGCATCGATCAGCACGTAATCCGGTGCGATGCAGGTCTGGCCGCCGTTGAACCACTTGCCGGTGGCCAAGCGCGCGGCGGCCTGTTCCAGCGGGAAATCGGCGCAGACGATCGCCGGTGATTTGCCGCCGAGTTCGAGCGTAACCGGTGTGAGGTTTTGTGCCGCGGCCGCCATCACTTTCCTGCCGACAGCCGTCGAGCCGGTGAACACCAGATGGTCGAACGGCAGCGCGGAAAATTCCGCTGCGATATCCGCGCCGCCGAGCGCGACGGTAACGCGGTCGGTCGGAAACACATCGGCCAGCAGCGTGCGCAAAAACTGCGCGGTGCGCGGCGTGTGTTCCGACGGTTTCAGATAAACGTGATTGCCGGCCGCGATCGCGGTCGCCAGCGGAATCAACGCCAGGTTCACCGGATAGTTCCACGGCGAAATCACACCGACCACGCCCACCGCCTGCGCACGGATTTCCGCGCGCGCCGGCCAGAACTTCCAGCCCACGCCAACACGTTTCGGCCGCATCCAGCGCCGCAGATGCGCCAGCAGGTGATCGATCTCGCCGAGCACGCTCATGCCATCGGCGATCAGCGACTCGTGTTGCGAACGGTGGCCGAAATCCTCGGAAATGATGTTGGCCATATCGTCGAGTCTCGACTTCAGCGTCTCGCGCAGCCGTACCAGATCATCGCGACGTTGCTGGTAGCCCGGTTTGTTGGCCTGCCAGGCAGTACGCAATCGATCCAGCGTTGGGCGCAAGGTGGAAACGGATGTGTCGGTCGTGGGCATGCGACGCAGTGTAGACGCGCGCTGCGCCCCAATCGTTTTTGTCACCCGAAACTGCAGGGAATGGGCTCAGCCCACCGCTCTTCGTGCGGATCGCTGGGATGAGGTCATGCCGAAGAAGGAACGTAGTCCGGGTAAGCGGAGCGCACCCGGGGCCTTCCGTGACGCGACGAACATCCCGGGTGCGGCCTTTGGCCTTGGCCGGGCACGAAAACTGGCCACGAAAGGCCCGCCGTACAATTGCGCCATGCAAACCATGCGTCCCTACCTTGACACCCTTCCGCAACCTGGCGAGCGCGTCTACATCGATTCCGCCGCGACGGTGATCGGCGATGTGGTGCTCGGCGACGATGTCTCGATCTGGCCCATGACGGTGGTGCGTGGCGACGTCAACTTCATCCGCATCGGCGCGCGCAGCAACGTGCAGGACGGCACCGTGATCCATGTCAGCCATGACGGCCCGCACGCGAAGCTGGGCGGGTTCGCCACCGTCATCGGCGAGGACGTGACCATCGGCCACAAGGCCATCATCCATGCGTGCCGCATCGAAGACGCGGCGTTGATCGGCATGGGCGCGATCATTCTCGATGGCGCGGTGGTGAAGACGCACGGCTTCGTCGGCGCAGGCGCACTGGTCGCGCCGGGCAAGACCGTCGGCGAGGGCGAGTTGTGGCTGGGGAATCCGGCGAAGAAAGTGCGGATGCTCAGCGATGCGGAGATCGAGGCGCTGTACTACAGCGCGCAGCATTACGTGCGTTTGAAGGATCGATACCTGCACAGCGTCCCATAGGGGCAGCTTCGCCGCAGGTGTCTGCTTACGTGGAAGCGACGGAAGTCGCGACTACTTCATCGCAAGTCGCGACTCCCGTCGCTCCCACGGAGCAAAGAGCTGCTGTTTGAGACGTCCTACGACGAGCGCGCTTGCGAAAGGTGTGGGCGGGTTGCGATTTCCAAGGCGTCCAAGATCGCGAAGGCCTCCGTGCGTACCGCGCCGCACATCATTGCATCGGGTTTGAGCGACGCGCAGAACGCGGGCCGTTCCTGTTTGCCAAACAAACGGCACCGATAGTCATCATCCAGATTCACGCACGGAATGCCGGCCGGTTTGCCATACGGCATGCCGGGCATCGGCGAAGTGATCGACGGCGCGATGCAGCAAGCGCCGCAGCGGTCCCGGCACTGCATCAGTCGGCAGTGACGAGCGCGTTGTGGCGTGCGCGCAGGTCGCCGTAGATGGTGTCGGTCTCGGGCCGCACGCCGTGCCAGCGCGCGAAACTTCCAGCGGCCTGCTCGACCAGCATGCCGAGGCCGTCGATGGCATCGTGCGACCCATGCGCGCGCGCCCACGACAGGAACGGGATCGCAGCTTCGCCATAGCTCAGATCCACCGCCGCGGTGCGACGGCCCACCAGCGATGCCGGAAATGTCGGCAGGTGGCCATCGCGCGTCGCCGAGGTGGCGTTGACGATCAGGTCGAACTCGCCGAGTGCGGCCAGGTCGTTCAAGTAACGCGGATGCACGCGCCCGGGCTCGCCGAGGATATCGACCAGCGCGTCAGTACGTTCGGGGGTGCGATTGACGATGAACAGCTCGCCGATGCCGGCTTCGAGCAACGTCGGCGCGACACCGCGTGCCGCGCCTCCGGCGCCGATCAGCAACGTCCGCCGCGCGCGCAAATCCAGCGCATGCCGCCCGGTGAGGTCGCGCACGAGCCCGGCGCCGTCGGTGTTGTCGCCATGCCAGGTGTCGCCGTTGCGCACCAATGTGTTGACCGCGCCGGCACGCCGCGCTCGCTCGGTGACGTCATCGCATAGCGCGTACGCAGCCTGTTTCAGCGGCAGCGTGATGTTGGCACCGGCGCCACCCTTGTCGGCGAATGCGGCAAGCGCCTCGGTGAAGTGTTCCAGCGTGGCGTCGATTGCGGCGTAATCAACCGCGATCCCGGTTTGCCGGCCAAATTCGGCATGGATGCGCGGCGACAACGAATGCGCCACCGGATGCCCGAACACCGCGTAGTGCTTGCTCATCATCGCTCCCCTGTGTTCATCAGATGCTTCAATGTCTTTAACGCAGCTGCTGCAAGGCAGCAGCTGCGTCCAGCGCGAAATACGTCAGTACGCCATCGGCGCCGGCGCGCTTGATGCTGGTCAGCGCTTCCAGCATGCAGGCGCTTTCGTCCAGCCAGCCGTTTTGCGCGGCGGCCTTGAGCATCGCGTATTCGCCACTGACCTGATAGACGAAGGTCGGCACGCCAAACTCATCCTTCACCCGGCGCACGATGTCCAGGTACGGCAGGCCGGGCTTGACCATGATCATGTCGGCGCCTTCGTCGAGATCCAGCGCGACTTCACGCAGCGCTTCGTCGCTGTTGGCCGGGTCCATCTGGTACGTGTACTTGTTGCCGCCGCCGAGCGCGCCCGCACTGCCGACCGCCTCGCGGAACGGGCCGTAGAAACTGGAGGCGTATTTCGCGCTGTAGGCGAGGATGCGCGTGTGCACGTGGCCGCCTTCCTCCAACGCCTGGCGGATCGCGCCGATGCGCCCGTCCATCATGTCGCTGGGGGCGACGATGTCGGCGCCGGCCGCTGCATGTGACAACGCCTGCTTGACAAGGGCATCGACGGTGTTGTCGTTGACGACATAGCCGCTGTCGTCGATCAGGCCATCCTGACCGTGCGAGGTGTACGGATCGAGAGCGACATCGGTGATGACGCCGAGTTCCGGAAAACGCGACTTCAGGGCGCGGATCGCACGCTGGCACAGGCCGTCCTCGGCCCAGGCGGTGGCGGCATCGAGTGACTTGGCGTCGGGCGCGGTCACCGGGAACAAGGCGAGCGCGGGAA
>JAYTAY010000176.1:0-1734 GCA_043737255.1 Luteimonas sp. | reverse complement strand
TGTTCCTGCTGGGCGGCGCCATCTCCAACCTGGCTGCGGTGCTGGCGATCAACGCGCCCGACCGCGTCATCATCGGCGCCAGCGGCGCGGTGTCGGCGGTGATTGGTGCGTACCTCGCGCTGTTTCCGCGCGCCAAGCTGGGCGTGGTGCTGCCGCTGGGTTTGTTCCTTGAATTCGTGCGCGCACCCGCCTCGTTGCTGATCGGCATCTGGGTGTTGCTGCAGATCGTGTTCGCCTACATCGGGCCCGAGTATGGCGCCGTCGCCTGGGTCGCCCACCTGGGTGGCTTCGCCTTTGGCGGCGTCTTTGCACTGGCGGTGCGCGGCGGCATTGCGCGGCGCATGCGCAAGCAACACGGGTATTGAAAGCAATGCGGAGCCGCTGATTGCCTTGTCCCACGGGGACTTCCTTCGGTCGTAGAACGCCGCTTGCTCCGCTGCGCTTGCTGCCGGGCCGAAGCAGCGGAGCAAAATTTTATCTGCTCATCCTGAGCCTGTCGAAGGACGCTCTACCAACGCGGCTGCAACCTATAATCAGACAATGGCCAAACCCCTCTACAAGGTGATCTTCCTCAACCACGGCAAGGTGTACGAGTTGTACGCGCGCAAAGTCGCGTCGAGCACGCTGTGGGGCTTCACCGAAGTGGGCGAGCTGGTGTTCGATGTCCACGACGGCCTTGTCGTCGACCCGACCGAGGAACGCCTGCGCGATGAGTTTGGCACGGCTCGCATCCTGCATTTGCCCATGCAGAGCATCATCCGCATCGAGGAAGTCGAGAAGAAAGGCAAGTCCGCGATCCGCGATGCAGAGACTGGCGAAAATGTCGTCACGCCGTTCCCGTTGCCCGCCAAGCCCCGCTGAGCCGTGCGTACGCATTGACTTTTGTCCCACGGGGACAGCAGCAACCACACTTACCAGTGGGTTGCCGGATTCAACGCATTGATCCGGTCAAGCGCGATCCAGCGGGCTGACCACCCCGTTGGCCCCACGATTGAGCACATGCGTGTAGATCTGCGTGGTCGCCACATCCTTGTGCCCAAGCAATTCCTGCACCGTGCGGATGTCGTATCCCGCCTCCAGCAGATGCGTCGCGAACGAATGCCGCAGCGTGTGCGCCGACACCGGCTTGACGATGCCCGCACGCCGGCAGGCCGTCTTCAGCGCCCGCGCCAACGCGCCGTCGTCAAAGTGATGGCGACGCTCCATGCCGTCGCGCGGATCGCGCGAACGCCGCACCGCCGGGAACACGTATTGCCAGCCCAGCTCGCGCGCCGCATTCGGATACTTGCGCGACAACGCATTGGGCAGATATGCCACGCCGAGTCCTTCCTGCAGATCCGTCGCATGCAATGCGCGCGCGCGTTCGACTTCGCGCTGCAACGGCTCCACCAGCGAACGCGGCAACACCGTGCGCCGATCCTTGCCGCCCTTGCCATCGCGCACGGTGATCTCGTTGCGCGCGAAATCGACATCCTTGATCCGCAAACGCAGACATTCCATCAAGCGCAGGCCGGTCCCGTACAACACACTCACCAACAACCACGGCCGCCCGTCCATGTGCGACAGCAAACGTTGCATCTCGTCGCGCGACAGCACCGTCGGCACCCGCTGCGGCCGCTTGGCGCGCACCACGCCCTCCATCCACGGCAACTCGATGCCCAGCACCTGTCGATACAGAAACAGCAGCGCCGCCAGCGCCTGATTCTGGGTGCTGGCCGCGACCTTTCCCTGCAC
>JAYTAY010000175.1:0-4324 GCA_043737255.1 Luteimonas sp. | reverse complement strand
CACCATTGGCTTTGCGGTGGGCGACGATGGCCTCGGCCTTGGCCGGTCCGACGTTGACCAGCACGCGATCGATCGCGGCTGCATCGGCGGTGTTGATGTTGACCTTGTCTGCGGCAAATGCGCTGCTGGCGAGCATCAGCGACAAGGCGAGGGATTTCAGGATGGTGTTGATCGACGTCATGGTGATACTCCGTGTGATGTAGGTGATGTTCCGTCCGGCGCAGTCGGTTCATTTGCCGGTGTGGACAGTCTCCCCGTGACCACGCAGCGGCCGTATCGCCGGAGCTGCCATCGGCACGCCAGCCGATGGCCCGGCGGATCGTAGGAAAACTCCTACGTCACACCTGCGGGGCTAGACTTGTCCTCTCTCCTGCATCGAGACACGCGCCATGGATCCCAGCAAGGTCGACCGCTTCATTGCGGACAAATGGGACGACGACATCGTCCCGCAACTGGTGGAATACATCCGCATCCCCAACAAGTCGCCGATGTTCGATACCGACTGGGTCAAGAACGGCTACATGGAAGAGGCGGTCAAGCTGATGGAAGGCTGGGCCAGGGCGCAGGACATTCCCGGGATGCAGGTCGAGGTGGTGCGCCTGGAAGGCCGCACGCCACTGATATTCATCGAAATCCCGGCGACCAGCACGGAGACCGGCGACGATTGCGTGCTGCTGTACGGACATCTCGACAAGCAACCGGAGATGACCGGTTGGGACGACGACCTCGGCCCGTGGAAGCCGGTGATCAAGGGCGACAAACTGTTTGGCCGCGGCGGCGCGGACGATGGTTATGCCATCTTCGGCTCGCTGGCGGCGATTCAGGCGTTGCAGCAACAAGGCGCACCGCATGCACGTTGCGTGGTGCTGATCGAAGCGTGCGAGGAGTCCGGCAGCTACGATTTGCCCGCGTACGTCGATCATCTGGCCGCACGGATTGGCATGCCATCGCTGGTGGTGTGCCTGGATTCGGGCTGCGGCAATTACGATCAGTTGTGGTGCACGACGTCGCTGCGCGGCATGGCCGGCGGTAATTTCACCGTCAAGGTGCTGGAGGAAGGCGTCCACAGTGGCGATGCGTCGGGCATCGTGCCGTCGAGTTTCCGCGTGCTGAGACAACTGCTGTCGCGGATCGAGGACGAGGACACCGGCCGCATCCTGGTCGAAGGATTGCATGCGGAAATTCCCGCCGATCGCTTGTTGCAAGCCAGGCGCGTCGCCGAAGTGCTTGGCACCACGGTGTACGACAAATTTCCGTTCCTGCCCGGCATGACGCCGATGGCCGAAGACCTCACGGAGCTCGTGCTCAACCGCACCTGGCGTCCAGCATTGTCGATCACCGGAGCCGAGGGGCTGCCGCCGCTGTCGTCCGCGGGCAACGTCCTGCGTCCGCAAACCTCGGTGAAGTTGTCGCTGCGGCTGCCGCCGACACTGGACGGCAAGCGCGGCGGCGAATTGTTGATGGATGCGTTGTTGCGCGATCCGCCGAATGGCGCGCATGTCACCTTGGAACTGGAAAAGGCGTCCACCGGCTGGAATGCGCCCGCGATGGCGCCATGGCTGGAAAAAGCGATCGACGCGGCCAGCCTGGAATTCTTCAAGGCGCCCGCGATGTACATGGGCGAAGGCGGCACGATCCCGTTCATGGGCATGTTGGGCGAAAAATTCCCGGGCGCGCAATTCATGATCACCGGCGTGCTGGGCCCGCATTCCAATGCGCATGGGCCGAATGAATTCCTGCACATCCCGATGGGCAAGCGCGTCACCTCGTCGGTCGCGCGCGTCATCGCCGAACATTACGCGGCCAGCGTGCGCGGCGAGACGGTTGGCGTGGCGGCGGTGGCCGGCGCTGCCGAGCGTGGCGAGCACGGCTGCTGCTGACAGCTTGATTTGTAGGCTGGGTTGGCTTCATCAACCCAGCGATCGGCCGCGAACAGCGCTGGGTTGATGAAGCCAATTTGGCCTACGCTGCTAAGCTCGTCGCCGTTGTCCACTTGCGGTATTCACCACTCGGGAGGGGCTATGCAAGATTTGCAAGGTTTGCTCGGTAACAACAACTGGCTGGTGACGATCCTGATCGGGTTCGTGGTTGGCCTGCTGGCGCGGTTCCTGAAGCCCGGCAACGACCGGATGGGCATCATCTTCACCACGCTGCTCGGCATCGCGGGCGCCATCGCGGCAAGTTTCGTCGGACAACAGATGGGCTGGTATGCCCCAGGCGAAGCGGCAGGCTTCTTCGGCGCGCTGATCGGCGCCATCGTGATCCTGCTGGTCGTCAGCCTGTTCCGACGCAAGCGCACTGTGCTGCCACCGCGGCGCTGAGGTATTTGGAGTCATCCGACGCCCCGCATTGCGGGGCGTTTTTGTTGAAGCGCACCATCCAGGTGCGCTTGTTCGGAGACGTCCGCTTGTTGTGGGAGGGGCTTCAGCCCCGACGTTTGTACGATCACAACGTCGGGGCTGAAGCTCGTCCCACAAACCGCGTCGACGCTGCCATCTGACGTACATTTGCAACATGACCGAAAACCATCGCGCCGCCGCACGTCTCTCCTGGGCGCGCACCGCAATCAACGATCCCGCGATCGAACTCGTCTGCGCATCAATGGACGCAGGCTTCCGCAGCTATTGGCGCACCGTCGGCCATGGGTCAAGCAGCGTGATCGTCATGGATTCGCCGCCGGACAAGGAAGATGTCCGCCCTTGGCTGGCGATGCGCGCCGTACTCGAAAGCGGCGGCGTTCGCGTGCCGCAGGTCATCGCACGCGATGTCGAGGCCGGCTTCCTGATATTGGAAGATCTCGGCGCGGACACTTACCTGCACGTGATCAATTCGGACAATGCCGAGACGTTGTTCGATGATGCAATCGATCAATTGCTCAAGCTGCAATCGATTCCGGTACCAGCAACGCTTCCGGCGTACGATGAACCGATGCTGGCGCGCGAGTTGAAATTGTTCGACGAGTGGTTCCTCGGGCATCACTTGGGCATGGTGCTGGATTGCGACGACCTGCAACGACTCGATCTGGTCAATCGTCGCCTCATCGATGCCGCGCTCGCGCAACCGCAGGTGCTGGTGCATCGCGATTTCATGCCACGCAACCTGATGCCGGCCGACGACGGTCCCGCGGTGCTGGATTTCCAGGACGGGGTGCGCGGTCCGATCGCCTACGACCCCATTTGTCTGTTCAAGGATGCCTTCCTGAGCTGGCCGGAAGATCGCGTCGATGCGTGGCTGGACCGTTATCACGTACGCGCCGTCGAGGCTGGATTGCCGGTGCCAACACTCGCACGCTTCCGCCGCGATGCCGACTGGACCGGTGTGCAACGACATCTGAAAGTGATCGGGATCTTCGCGCGCCTGCATCATCGCGATCACAAGCCGAAATACCTGCCCGACGTGCCGCGTTTCTTCGGCTATCTCGACGCGGTGCTGCCGAAATATCCGGAACTGTCGCCGTTGGCGGAACTGATCGAACGCAAGGTCAAGCCCGCGATGCGATTACGCGCAGGAGTGGTCGAGGAATGAAGGCGCCGGCACGATGAAAGCATTGATTCTCGCGGCCGGCCTCGGTGAACGCATGCGGCCGCTCACCAACACGACGCCGAAGCCATTGCTGAAAGCGGGCGCAAAACCGTTGATCGCCTGGCAGCTGGAAAAACTCGCGGCAATCGGTGTCGACGAAGTCGTCATCAACACCTCGTGGCTCGCGGAGCAGTTCCAGGAAACACTCGGCGATGGCTCGCGCTGGGGACTGAAGCTTCGTTATTCCTACGAAGGGGGCACGCCGCTGGAAACCGGCGGCGGCATGTGGAACGCGATGCCGCTGCTTGGTGATGCTCCCTTCATTGCCGTCAACGGCGATATCTGGAGCGACTACGACTTCGCGCGTCTGCCGAAAGCATTCAATGGCGATGCGCATATTGTGCTGGTCGACAATCCTGGGCACAACACGCACGGTGATTTTTCCTTGCGCGACGATGGCGCGGTCGAATCCGATGGCCCACACCGATTGACGTTCGCGGGCATCGGTGTCTATCGGCCTTCCTTGTTCGATCGTTGGCGGGAAATCATCGGCGATGTTCAAGGCGCAGATGAAACACCGCCACGCTTCAAACTGGCGCCACTGCTACGTGCCGCGATGAAACAAGGGCGCGTCACTGGCGGGCTTCATAACGGCCTCTGGACGGATGTCGGCACCCCGGAACGGTTGGCGCAACTTGATGCTGAATTATCAAAGCCGTAAAAGGATCGGCGCAGGCGGAACCTGCCCAACGGTTTTTGCACTACAGATCGATATCAAAAGGAATCAAGCGAATGCCAGACG
>JAYTAY010000174.1:0-4334 GCA_043737255.1 Luteimonas sp. | reverse complement strand
GCCACTCGGCTTCGCCACCAATCTGCAGGCGGCCATGGCCACGTACCACGCGTTCGATAACGTTGCCTTGCAGCACATCCACCTTGTCGAGTTTCACTTCCACGTTGCGCTCGCCAAACTGCCTGGAGATCGCCCCGATCATTGCGGCGGCGAGTGCACCATCGATCGCTTCACGACCCTCTGCGCGGGATTCCGGCTTGTCGCCCAACGCCTGTCCGACCACCACCGTTGGTAAAGGTGATTTTTGCGCTTGGGAGGCGAGTGCCGTGGCACCGATGCCGCAGGCCAACAGGAGTGCGACGGTGAGCGAGGAACGTGTCATCTGAAGCTCCAACGGTGGTCAGTCCACTTGGCCACATTGTTGTCCTTACCGTGGACATCGCGTGAGAGCAGTGCTTCCAGACTGAATATCAATGCAACCATAAAAGTGAACGAATTCATGAGCGTCCCGCTCACATCATGAAAACGGCGGGACATGCCCGCCGTTCGTACAACCACTGCAACTGGAATGTCTAGCTGTCGCCGACCACATCGACACCCTTCGGTGGCGTGTAACGAAAGGTGGTGCGCGTGAATGCGGGATTGCGCTTCCAGCCAGAGAATGCGATCTGCGTACGCTGGCCGACGACGTCGATCACCTGCATCTGCATGAGACCGTTCTTGTTGAAGCCAAGCCGTGCAGACTGGAAACTTGCATTGTCTTCGTCACGCGGCTTGAGTGTCAGCCACTGCAGACCGTCCTTGCTGCCCGCATCGGTCACCTTGAACTGCTTGTCGAGCTTGCCGGGATCGATCAGCGCAGACAGCGGGCTGTTCTGTTCCTCGATGCCTTGCGGGCGTTTGGTGACCTGCTGCAGGTCCGGGTCATAGACCCAGACGGTCTTGCCGTCGGCCACGATCAATTGCGGATATGGCTTGACGTACTCCCAGCGGAACAGACGCGGGGTCGCCATTGCGACCCGGCCGTTGGAGGTTTCCTTGAGCTTGCCCTTGGCGTCGTAGACCTGTTGCGAGAACCGGCCATCGAGGCCTTTCAGACCTTTGGCAAATGCATTCAGGTCGTCTCGCGCACCCGCAAACGTGGTTGCCGAGAACACCGCTGTGGTCAGGATCAGCAAGCGCAACGTACGTTTCATCATCGACTCCGGGGATTGGTGGGGCGAAGTGTGTCGCACGCAGTCTGAATACGCACCGTTAACTTCGTCTCGCACCTGAATCCCGCCGTTGCCGGACGCTCTCCGTTTCAAGGAGTGCGTTGGATGCAGATGGTTTGATGTTCGCTGAAAGGCAGAGGGCGATGTATGCGCCTAAATTCAGTGCTCTTGCAGTATCAGATGCTTCATCCGGCTTCGATGTTGTATTGGTCCAAAGCGGATCATCACTCGGCGGGTTGTCAACCCTGCCAGGGTCAATTTCGATCGATGCGGGTTCCTCGGTGTTGGCAGATGGAGCTTCCGGAACCGGCATGGCGGCAATTGATACGCTCATCACCGCGTCGAGCGTTTGCCGGAACCGCAACCGGCACTTCTCCCGATGAGATGGTGACCGTCGGTCCACGTGAAGCCGTGGCCGGTTGCGTGGTTTCAGCGACTTTGATGATTGAGCTTCGCGACGGCGGAATCCGAGCCCTCCCGATCGCGCGACGCAACAGGTGACTGGACATGCCCCGGTCCCCCCGCTGATTCCCCCAAGCCGGGGCTTAGTCCCGCGGGGGCGGCGGCGCCAACACGCTGCGATCTCCGTTGTGCTCGGGCGGGGTGACAATACCGGCTGCTTCCATCGCTTCGACCAGGCGCGCGGCGCGGTTGTAGCCGATCTTCAAACGGCGCTGCACACCGGAGATCGATGCGCGACGCGTTTCGGTAACGATGCGGACTGCTTCGTCATACAGCGGATCGCTTTCGTCGCCGCCGCCGCTGCCGCTTTCCGGCAAGCCCGTTGCACCAACCACGATGCCCTCGCCCATTGACTGGACCTCGTCGAGGACGCCGGGGTAATAGTTGGCTCCGCTGCTGCTTTGTTTGAGGTGTTCGACTACTCGGTGTACTTCCTCATCGCTGACGAAGGCGCCGTGGACGCGCTCGGGCATCGCAGTCCCCGGTGGCAGGTACAGCATGTCGCCGTGGCCCAGCAATGTCTCGGCGCCGCTCTGGTCAAGGATCGTGCGGGAGTCGATCTTGCTCGATACCTGAAAGGCGATCCGGGTCGGGATGTTGGCCTTGATCAGCCCGGTGATCACGTCCACCGAAGGACGCTGCGTGGCAAGGATCAGGTGGATGCCCGCCGCGCGCGATTTTTGTGCCAGGCGCGCGATGAGTTCTTCAACCTTCTTGCCGACAACCATCATCATGTCGGCAAACTCGTCGATGAAAATCACGATGAATGGCAATTCTTCCAACGGCCGCGGCGCTTCGCCGAGTTCGGCATTGGGCTTGAACAACGGGTCCATCATCGGCTGGCCCGCCTCGATGGCGTCCTTGACCTTCTTGTTGAAGCCGGCGAGGTTGCGCACGCCGATCGACGACATCAACTTGTAGCGCCGCTCCATCTCGGCCACGCACCAGCGCAGGCCGTTGGCGGCCTCCTTCATGTCGGTCACGACCGGCGCCAGCAGATGCGGGATGCCTTCGTAGACCGACAGCTCGAGCATCTTTGGATCGATCATCAGCATCCGCAGCTCTTTCGCGGAGGCCTTGTACAGCAGGCTCAGGACCATCGCGTTGACTGCGACCGACTTGCCCGAGCCGGTGGTGCCGGCGACCAGCAGATGCGGCATGCGCGCGAGGTCTGCGACCAAGGGACGGCCGCCGATGTCCTTACCCAGGGCCAGCGTCAGCGCACTGCCCGACTTGTCGTATTCCTTGGAGCGCAGCAACTCGCTGAGATAGATCATCTCGCGGTGGGTATTGGGGGTTTCCAGGCCAACCACCGATTTGCCCGGAATCACATCGACCACGCGCACCGATTTGACCGCCAAACCTCGCGCGATGTCCTTGTCCAGTGAACTGATCTGGCTGACCTTGACGCCGGGCGCAGGCTGTACTTCAAAGCGGGTGATGACCGGGCCGGGATAGGCGCCGACCACTTCGGCATCGATGCGGAAATCCTTGAGCTTGAATTCGATTTGCCGCGACAGGGTTTCCAGCGTCTCCTCGCTGTAACCCTTGGTTTGCGGCTTTGGATCGTCGAGCAGCGCCAACGGGGGAATGCCAGTGCCGTCGCCGACATGGAACAAGGGAATCTGCTGCTCGCGCTTGGCGCGATCGCTCTTCTCGACCTGGTTCGGCGCGGGCGGTTCAATCCTGACCGGCGTGCGCTTGGCGCGGAGTTCGCTGTCGAACTTGCGGGTCTCGGTGCGTTCCTCGCGCATCGCACGCGCCTGTTGCCAGTCGTTGGCCTGCTTGGAGCCACGTCGAAACAGCGCCGGCAGCGCCAGGACTGCTTGCCCCAATCGATCCATCACCGCCAGCCACGAGAGGCCCGTTGCGAGCGTGATCGACACCAAGAGCAATGCAAACAAGAACAGGTTGCTGCCCATCGGCCCGAAGCCGCGCGCGAGCGATCGTCCGACCAGTTGCCCCAGGATGCCGCCACTGCCTGCGGAAAAATCCGCAGCCGCGCCGACGCGCAAATGCAACAGACCCGCGGCGGAGACAAGGAATCCGACGATGCCGACCAGGCGCAGGGCCGGGCCAAGATCGGCGTCGCCATCGCCATCGCTGTCCATGCCAAACAAGGCGATCCACGCCACCACGCCGAGCATCAGCGGCAGCAGGAAGGCCACGTAACCACACAGATAGATCAGCACGTCCGCCAGCCACGCCCCGACCTGGCCACCGATGTTGTGCAGGGGCGCGGTGACGCTGCCCGAATGCGACCAGCCGGGGTCTTGCGGTGAAAAGGTGATCAGGCTGGCCAGCAGATAAAGCAGCAACGGCGCGATCAGGATCAGCGCAATGTCGCGCAGCAGACGCTGCCGACGCGGATTGGGTGCTGCCGGCTGCGCCTTCGGGGTGGCGACCCGTTGTTTCCTGCTGCGTTCCGAAAGCGGGCGTGCCACCGTGTTGTTTTACCTTAATAAAGCCGCGCAGGGCCTTGATCGTAAACTAAAGTTTCATCCCTTGCAGCGCGGGATGGACGATGGTGCCGCCTTCGATGTTGATGCCCTTGACCAAGGCGACATTGTCGCGCCAGCTGCCCGTGGCCAGCTTGTTGACCCACGGCAGGATCGCCGCGCAGATCGCCTGCGAGGACGTCTGCGGCACCGCGCCCGGCATGTTGGTCACGCAGAAGTGGATCACGCCTTCGTCAACGTAGGTCGGTTCCTTCCAGGT
>JAYTAY010000173.1:0-9890 GCA_043737255.1 Luteimonas sp. | reverse complement strand
AAAGCTTCGCGACGTTGAAGACGTGCTCCCGGAAATCAGCGATCGATTCAAATCACTGACGAACGACACGCAAGAACAGGCTCTTGCAATGGAGCTGTTCGGGAAGTCTGGCGCGCAGATGCTGGAATTCCTGAATCTTGGAAGCGATGGCATGAGGGCGCTTGAAGAACGCGCCGCTTCGCTTGGAATCACGATAAGCGGGGAGACGGCGGCGGCGGCAGACGAATTCAATGACAAGCTGGCAGAGCTGAAAGCCGCGGGCCAAGGCCTAGCCGCGCAGGTTGCTGAGCAGCTGTTACCCCAGCTGACGGCGCTTGTTGTATGGGCGACGCAGTTCACCGCGGAGGGCTCCAATGCCCGCGACATAGCGGCGTCCCTCTCTTCCGTGTTCGGCTTGCTTGTCGATACGGGCACTGTTGTCGGCGATGTGTTTCAGCTTGTCGGTAACTATCTGGCGGGAGCGGCTGCGCAGGCTGCAGGCTTCTACAATATTGCGGCGGGGCTGATCTCTCTGGATTGGAGTCGGATCAGTGAAGGGCTTTCGCTGGCCAGAGAAGGGCAGAAAGGCCAGATAAACGCGCTTGTTTTAGGCGTGGACAATCAGGGAAAAAGCCTTACCAGATACGGCTCAAAGCCGCCCGGCGCGGCGACGGTTCCTGCCGGGATGGATTTTTCAAGGCCCGCACCTTCCGACGGACCGAGCACCGGACTAGAACGCCGTGTCTCAAGTTTCTTTGCTGGGTCGCCTGATAAAAAAGCAGGCGGCAGGGCGGCAAAGCCTGAGAAAAGCGAAGAAGCAAAAAGAGCTGAAGAGCTTATAAAAGCCTATGAATCCTTAAACTCAAGCCAGCTCGAAACAATCGCGCTGTTCGGAAAAGAGGGCGAGGCAGCCAAGGTCACATACGATATTCAGTTCGGCTCACTAAAAGGACTTGATAAGGCGAAAGCCGCGCAGTTGATTTCAAACGCGGAAAGTATAGATCAACTCAAAATTGAGCTAGAGCTAAAAACGAAGCTTGACGACTTGGCCGAAGCCCAAGCAAAAAAGTTTGAGGACACGCTTTCATCCATCAGGGCGGAAACGGAAGCGCTGGGGATGTCAAACATTGAGCTGGAAATAAGAAACAATTTACTGAGCGCTGGCGTTAAGGATTCCAGTTCAGCCCAGGGCGTTGAAATAATCGACGCCACGAAGAACCTCGAAAAGCTGCGCGAGGTAACGGATGCGATGGATGCCGCTCGAAGCATTGGTTATGACTTTCTTGTTGATCTCCCGAACAGCGGGAAGGACGCGTGGAAGAACGCGCTTGATTCGATCGAATCGATGCTGCTGCAGTGGGCGGCCAAGGGGATTATTGACCAGCTGTTCGGCGAGCAGGGAACGACCGGGAAGGGGTCCGCGGGTGGTGGATGGCTCAGCAGCTTGTTTGCTGCATTTTCTGGCAGCGGCGCATCTGGATCTTCCGGCGCGTCTGGTGCTTCAGGATCAGGCGGCGGATGGATCTCCATGATCGCCAGCATGTTCGGCGGTGGCCGCGCTGATGGCGGGCCTGTCTACGGCGGCAAGATGCATCCCGTCAATGAACGAGGCACTCCCGAGCTGCTGACGTTCGGCAACAAGCAATTACTGATGATGCCGCCGGGCGCTGGTGGTCGCGTTACGCCGATGCGCGCGGGCGGCGGCAATGGCGGCGGATTCACTCAGGTCATCAACAATAACTATTCCGCGCCCACCGATCCCAGGACGCAAACGCAAGTGGCGGCCAAGGCGGGATTTGAAGCGCAGCGCGCGCTTCGGAGAAACAGCTGATGTTCTACGACTTCGAACTAGATCTCTGTCCCGGCTATGGCTGGCAGGGTGGGCCGTCTTTCAACACTCGAATAAAGCCTCTTCGGAACGGGCACGAGCGCCGAAGCGTGAAGGCTTCATTGGCCAGGCACATGTACACGCTGCCGTTCCAAAACATTTTGGAACAGGTCTACCTCGATGAATTGAAGGCGGCATTTCTTGCGGCGCGAGGAAGCGGGCACAGCTTCAAGGTCAAGGATCGCAGCGACTACAGGGCGGTCAATGCGTCTCTTGGTAACGCGCCTACGGGGAGCGCTGCGGTGCAGCTGAAGAAAACGAGCACGTTCGGAGTCGCCACCTACTCGCGAACGATCACCAAACCGAAGGCCGTCACTGTCTATCAGAGCGGAATCGCCAAGCCGGGAACGGTTAATTCCCTAACTGGAATGTTCACGCCGACGACCGCGTGGACGGCAGGCCTTCCGCTCACCTGGACCGGGGAATTTTTCGTGCCGGTACGTTTCGATAACGACTCTCTGCCGATGTCGATCGACAACCGAACATCAGGCGGATATGTCATGAACGGAAGCGTGCAGCTGATAGAGGTTTTCGGCGAATGAAAACAATTCCGATCGCGCTGCAGACACATAAAGCGCAGTTTGTCACGACGCTGTGCGATCTGCTGCGCATAGGGCCGTTGCCCGATGGGAGCGTCATCGCGTGCACGTCGCATGACCAGGATGTGGTCTACAACGACGGTTCCGGCGAATTGATTTACCGCGCGCATTCTGGGTTCAGCGGGTCATCGCAAACGTCGACGGCCGATCTTAGCGTCGACAATTCCGAGGCGGAGACGCTGATAGCAGAGTTCACACTTCCCGGCGTGTCTCAGGAAATGATTGATCGCGGGCTTTTGGACAAGGCCCCATTTATTTGTTATCAGGTCAATTACGAGAATCTCTCGGATGGCCCCGAAATACTTGGATCCGGAACGCTTGGCGAACAGAAGGTAAAGGTCGGCGGTCTGGTGGTGCTTGAGCTTCGCAGCATCTCGCAGCAGGCGCGTCAGTCTGTGGTCGAACTGGACAGCCTTACGTGCAGGGTTAGGCAGTTCGGATCGCAAGTAGGCGACGAGCGCTTCCCCTGCGGCTACAACATCACACCGGAGTGGATCAGCGGCACCGTGTCCGCTGCCGGCGAGGAACCGACGCGCCAGTTTGATAGCGCCGCACTCACGTCGCCGAACGCGTACTTTGCGCCGGGCGTGGTCGAAATGCTCACCGGGAACAATGCCGGCAAGATTGTTGAGGTCGAATCGTTCGTGCAGGTAATCGGCCCGGCTGTGTACGCCGAGGTATCTGCGGGTATCACCTGGAGTCAATCCTCCGTGTATGCCGGGCTCACGGCGACCGCGACAAACATGCGCGATGCGGACCGCATGACAGGCGGCGCGACGAACGGCACACCGTCCGAGTGGATCCGTGCAGACCTTGGATCGGCGCGCTTGATCGGCCGCATCGCAGTCGCCGGGGGAAACCTGCCCGGCTGGGGTGCCGTGGCCGGTTTTTTGAATGGCCGAACGCTGCAGTATTCGATCGATGGCGCGACAGGCTGGATCACGGTCGCCACGGTCGCAGGGGTTGACGACACCGGCACGCTGTTTAATTTCAGCTTCGCCGCGGTAAGCGCGCGTTACTGGCGGATTTCCAGCGTCACATTTCTATCGACGGCCGAATTCAGGATCTATGAGTCCGCCCCCGGTGCCGGCGGCGGCGGGCGCGTAACGCTGCAATTCACGTTGCCGAATCTGATCCAAGCCGGCGACGCGTTCCGAATTCGCCGCGACTGTCCGCGCGCTTGGACGGGGCACAACAGCTGTGCGACGTACTGGGGCATACACAAGGGCAAGCATTTCAGGGGCGAGCCCTTTATTCCTATCGCCGACGCCGTGCAGGTTCCCGGGGCTGAAGCCTGATGCGCTTGATCGCCCCATTGACGGATCTTGAGCGGCTGGATTTTATCGCCGCCGCGCGCGTGCATAGCGTGGCCCGGACCAAGTTCAAGCACCGCGGCCGGTCTGAGTTCGGCATGGATTGCATCGGGCTGCTCGCGGTCTCATTGGCTGCCGTCGGCCGCGTGGTGGTGGACAGGTTTCGATATGGCCGCAGCCCCGAGGATGACCGGCTACGCGAGGCGATGCGCCTGCATTTCGGTGCGCCCATCGAGACCGATCCGCAGCCCGCTGACATTGCCTTGATGCGCTGGGATATCAGGCCGCAGCATGTCGCGTTATTTGGAGGCCATCCGCAGGGTGGCCTTTCTCTGATTCACGCCGACGCGATGTTCGGCGCCGTGGTCGAGCACTCTTTCGCTGAAGAGTGGATCCCGCGGACCATCGAGGTTTACCGCCCGTGACAACCCGCACTCTTTTCGGCGTCGCTGGCGCCGTCATCGGTTTCTACGTCACCGGCGGCAACCCCGAGGGCGCGCGCTGGGGCTTCATGATCGGCTCCGTCGTCGGCGGCATCGTGGATCCGGAAGTCCTCAAGGGCCCATCGATTGGCGACGGGCAGCAGCAGACATCGCAAGCCGGTGTACCCAGACCAATCATCTACGGCATCGCGGCCGGGCGCGGCAACATCATTGATCGCGGCAACCTGAGAAAGATCAAGGTCGAAGATCAGCAGGGCAAAGGCGGGCCGATCACCATATCGGAAAGGTTCCTACTGACGTACGCAATCCGGATCTGTGAGGGTGAGGCGCATGTGCGGCGCGTCTGGAAAGACGGCAAGCTGGTCTACGACATTAGCGACATGACCCAACGCCCGGAAACCGCCGGGGAAAAGTGGACGGATTACAAGGCCGCCCGGCAGACTTCGAACGCGAAGTTCCTACGCACCTATCGGTTTTATACCGGCGACGAAACACAGCTTCCTGATCCCGCGCTTGAGGCGATACACGGCATCGGCGAGACCTGCGCATATCGCGGCACCGCGTACATGGCGGCGATCAATGACGACCTGACAGATCGCGGCGGCGCCGTCTCCGATTTCCTGTTCGAAATGGCCAGCGGCGCAACGCTCACGCTGGCGACGAACGTGCTTCCGGCATCAAGAATTAACGCAGTTCCTTTCGGGTTCGGATTTTCAAGTGGGCCGCTTGCGTATGCGGTGCGCTTTGCAACGCCATCGGATGCCGCGGTGGTTCTTCGCCTGCACAACTTCAGCGTCACCGGGGTTGCGCGAATCAGGTTCGCGGCTCTCACGGTTGCCCCGGTTGCCGGCGGCGCCTTGGCGACAGTCCAAGACCGCGCGTTTATCGATGGTGGCGCGTCCTACGATAGCGGCTGGTATGCCGCGACCGAAGCGCTTGCTGACGAATTCCGAGCCTACGAAATGTCTCAGGGCAGGACTCCGCCGCTGATCATAGTGGGGACTCCCGGGGAATCGATCGTCTATCTTGACAGCAAGGCCGGCGGCGTTTTTGGCTTTGCTGACATGTACCATTTCGGCACGAAAACAGCGGCATGCGATGTCGACTGGCCGAACTACACCGGGACCGTCAGATTCAACGCGACCCCGGAAGTGCAGGGCGCATTACTGGGCAGCGACGGCGAACTGTACTGGCCGGCATGGGTAACGCCGAGCGCTTCCCGGAAGCTGACGGTCGGCATGATCCCGGCCGCCAACATCGTGACCGACATCACCGGCATGGTTGGCATCAAACCCGCACAGATGGAACTTTCGCAGCTGGCCGGCGTCAACGTGCGCGGCTACCTGCTCGCAAGACAGATGAGCGCTGCTGATGCGATCAAGGGCCTGCAGCTGCCATACCTTTTCGATATGACGGAGTGGGACGCGAAGCTGCGCGCAATACGGCGCGGCGGCGCGGTGGTCGCGACGATCACTGATGACGACCTGATCGATTCTGACGACGATGAGGTTGTGCGTCACCAGTCGATGGAATTTCCTCGCCGGCTGACGATCTCCGCACCGGATCCAAGCGCCAGCCATGCAATCGTTCCGCAGACAGCGCAGCGGACCAGCACGCTTGTCAAAGCGGAGAGCGAGGCATCCATCGGCTTGGCGCTTACGCTTCTACCGGATGAGACCGCGCGGATTGCAGATACCCAACTCAAGATTTTGTGGGCCAATGCCGAGGCTGAGGCCGAATTCAGGCTGCCGGAAGAATGGACGCGCCTAACCCCCAGCGACAATGTTGAATACCGCGGCAAGCGCTATCGACTGGACACCGTGGAATACGGCGACGGCGAAATGATATGCACCGCGCGCTATGACCGTGTGAACGCGTACCAGTCCAATGCGGTGGGCATTTCCGTCGACGCGACACCAGCATTCCAGCGGGTTCGCGGACAGACGCGCGTGCAGGTGCTGAACCTGCCCGTGTTGGCTGAAACCGACGATGATGTCGGCGTCTATCTGGCCGTTGGTGGGCGGCTCGGCGACTGGAACGGCGGAACCGTGCAACTCAGCGAGGACAGATTCGAGACTTGGACGGAGATCGCAAGCGTCACCCGCGGCGCTGTCATCGGGCAAACCACGACGGCGCTGATCGCTGAAACAGCCGGATTCCCAAGCGTGCAGACCTTGATGGTTTCGCTGCCGGCATCCCCGGAATCGATCGAATACGCCGATATGCTGCGCTACCGGAACAGGGCTGTGATCGATAGCGAGATCATCCAATACGAGACGGTGGTAGATCTCGGCGCCGGCCTGTATCGGCTTGAAGGCATTATCCGCGGCAGCTACGCGACCGATGCCGGGTCGCACGTCATCGGGTCAAGGTTCGTGCTGATCGACTCTTCGCTGATCTTCGTCCCGATTCCGCGATCAAGGATCGGGCAGATTTTCCAGATCCGCGGGGTTACAAACGGCACCAGCCCCGACGCCGCGCCGATCTACACATTCAGCTTTTCGACCTGCGTCAGCCAAACGGAATGGACCGTGCACAACGTGGCGGCGGTGCGCAGCCTGTCCGACCAGGTGACGGTGACGTGGATCGGGCGCGGCAGGCTTGGCCATGAAACCACCGCGTATCACTCTCAGTATTTCGCCGGCTACCGCGTTACGTTCTCGGATGGATACAGCGTCGAAACATTGGGAAGCAGCGTCACCTATTCCGGACCGCCTGGCACCGGAGTTCCCGCGGGCGTGACCGTTACTGTCCGCGCCCTCAACGCGATCACCGGCGCTGGCCCGGTATCTTCAGGAGTCACCGCATGAGTATCACCCCGAACCTTGGCCTACAGGACGTGCCTGCGAACAGTCTGCAGAATTCCGTCCCGGTCAATGCCGCGCTGCGCGTATTCGACGCGCTTGTGCAGCCTGCGGTCCAGACCACCCTCAGCACGCCCCCAGTGACGACGGCAGCCGATGCCGGGAAGCGGTGGATCATCGGCGCCTTGTCGTCCGGGGAATGGGCGGGGCGCAGCGGCATCGCGCTATGCGTTGGCGCCAACCTCTGGCAATACCTTATCCCGTCCGAAGGATGGGCCGCTTACGACAGGGGCGACGATGTATGGCGGGATTACGACGGCACCGCTTGGCGTCAACGGAACGCCGCAGTGGGCGTCGAATTCTCAGGGCTGATCGTCGGGCTGGTGATGGAATGGGTCTCCGGAACCTCACTGCGCGTCACATCGGGCGCCGCGCACATTCAAAGCACCGGAAAGGTTCTTGCGGCCACGTCGGCGATCACGAAGGCCGGACTGTCGCTGTCGAACGACACGACCTATCACGTGTACCTGTACATCAACGCGGGAGCGGCCGATGTCGAAGTCGTCATCACCGCGCCGGCCGCCGCGTATTCAGGCAAGGCGCGCAGCAAGACGGGCGACACGTCGCGCAGATATCTCGGCAGCGTGCGCACCAATGGCGGCGCGGCCATGCGCGAATTCATGCACGACGGCGACTGCATTCGACACCAGGAAAACACAACGCTCAGCCCATACCGCGCGCTTGGCGGCGGAACTGCTACGGTCTGGACGGCGATTCCGCTTTCGGCCATCGTCCCGATGACCGCAAAGGCGGTGATGGTTGGCGCGCAAACTGTCGGCGGGGCGGTCGGGACGGACATCAGCAGTAAAGCCGCCGGCGCTGGATTCTTCACTACGCTGAATCCATCCCAGTACGCGCCGACGACATGGCCGATCGATGCGGCCCAAAATCTTTACTACAAAGCGCAAACGGCCAGCGCCGGGCCGCTCTACGTGGATGTCTGGGGCTATACGTTTGAGCGATGATTGCAGGCGGCCCGGGTGCGGTGGTGATCAGATTCGCTCACGGCAAATACCTCAGCAACCAGCCGAACCCCTGCCCCGCGCAGTAGCCCATCCAGACAATCGCGGCCACTGCAAGCGCATCAATCACCATCAGCGACAGTCGGGCGCGCATGCGAGGCCGTGGCGGGTAGTCGCGGTGTGGCTGGCGGCCGATCATGGCGACGGCCCAAGTTTGGCGAGGGCTTCAAGCAACCGTTTTGTCTGGTACGTTTGGATTCGGTGATTGTCGGTCGAATTGATCGCATCCCTTGCCGCCAGTATCTCCGACAGTAGGGTGTTGCCGGGGCTGACTGCGAGCAAGTCAGCAAACACGCGGCGGCTGTCGTCTCTCGATGCGTTCCATCGTCTGCACACGTAGCAACTGCCGCCGACCTCTTGATCTACGTTATCGAGCATTTCATCAGTGGGGTCCGCCGGCACCAGCGCGAAGCGGGTCATGGCGTCACCACGCGGTAGGCGATGATGTCGCCACTAGAGATTGGGGCATCCCAAATCCAGACCCAGCAATCTGCACGAGCAAGGTCTTTCGGGTTTCGCCATCTGTTACGCAAAACAATATCGACCTTCGCGTCGGCGTGCACGGGGCATTCCCCACCAGGCCAAGTCGTGAACCCTTCCGGTATCTCGATTTCGTCAGTCATGGTTTTGTCCTGATCGGGATTGGTCGCGCGTAGGGCTGCGTCCAAGCCCTTGAAGGCATCCTCAAAGTGCTGAACCCTATCCGGCATGATGACCGCGGCGAATGGAGCGCGATTCCAGTCAACCGCTAGAGAGTTCATCGCCAAGGCTGCTGCCCGCAGCGTATCCAGTTCCGCGAAAATTGCGACTATCTCGGCGCGGGCGCGGCGTAATCCTGCCGCCGTAGGCAGGGTAATCGCCGCAGGATTTGTCACATGCAAAATTGCCGCGTCTATTACAGACAGCGCGCCATCGATATTCGGTTTGCTGGTCATTGGATTGCCCCGATAATTTCTGGATACATCACTTCAATCTCCCGCATCGCCTTTGCAGCCTCATCGGCCAATGCCCGCCAGCCGTCCCCGATATCCGCAACGTCCGGGCGAGACGCTTCAATTTCTTTCGCGCGCAAGTTGAATTGATCCGCGCGCGAATTTAGTTCTTGGTACGTGTCGCGCAGGTAAGCGGACATTGCGGTGTCTGCGTCGGTTGCTGAGTTCATGGGCTGTCCCCGTGCGATCGATGCGGTGCCAACCGCCTGAAATCTACAACCCAAGCCCAAGGGTTCGCGTCCCAGCTACCGGCGCCGTTTATCGACTGCCATAACTCCTCAAACTCGTGAAGCGGATTCACGTCAGGCGAATGCGGGATGCCCTCGGACCATGCGTCATCGGCGCTGATATCATTCAGCCGCTCAACGCGAACACCCGTAATTTCCAGATCTATGCGCGACGCCCATCGTGGCATGTGGATTGAAACGCGAGTCTTCCCGGCCCATTCCGGGTCGGAACATTCGCCGCCGTACATCCTCTCGCCATCGTTGCCGTTTGTGGTGAATCCGCCGGCTGTGTACAGAACAGTACAGGAGTTCGGCGGGATATCCGACGGCTTGCTGCCGTCCCATCGCGCGCCGACGCGCCAAGTCTCGCGAACATAAAGCCGGTCACCAGGTTGGCCGTAGGTGCAGGAAATGTGCTCGTTGTCGAAGTCGTTCTTGAGGTCGCTTCCTTTGTGGTCTTCAGCGGCCAACCGAACGCGGCTTTGGCCTTCAAGGCTATGCCATACGGCCTCATTCAAGATGCGGCGCGTCTGCGTCTTCGTTCCGGCAAGGATCGCGCGCAC
>JAYTAY010000172.1:0-4336 GCA_043737255.1 Luteimonas sp. | reverse complement strand
TGGCCGAGTTGATGCAGGAAATAGCTCTGGTCCTTGCCACGATCCGCGGCGCGCAGCAACAACGTCTTGCCGTTGCGTTGTGCGACACGCGCGTAATGGCCCGTCGCGATGAATTCCGCGCCCAAGGCGTACGCCGCATCCAGGAAATACTTGAACTTGATCTCGCGATTGCACAACACGTCGGGATTGGGCGTGCGCCCGGCGGCGTATTCGGCCAGGAAATGTGCGAATACGCCGTCCCAGTATTCCTTCGAGAAATCACGGAAATGGATCGGCATTCCCAGACGGCCGCACACCGCCACGGCATCCTTGCGATCGGCTTCGGCCCGACAATCGCCGCTGCCATCGTCGGCCCAGTTCTGCATGAACAAGCCGGCCAGCGGTTCGCCCGCATCACGCAACAACAGGGCAGCCACCGATGAATCGACGCCGCCCGACACGCCAACAACTGTACGAATGGCAGTGCGTGACCCGCTCATGCGATGTGTTGCAGCATCGACAGCGGATGCCGGCGGCCGGCGAGGTAATCGGTCACCACCTGCAAGACCAAGGGGCTGCGATGACGGGACTGTGCGTTCTGCAATTCGTCCGGCGTCATCCACACCGCTTGCACGATGCCTTCGTCCAGCTTGCGTGCGGGATCGTGCTGCACGGGTTCCGCAGCAAACGCGAAGCGGAGGTAATGCCGGCCCGTCTCTGCCCTCCATTGGTAAGCGCCCACGAAAGAAGTCAGCCGCACGTCCCAACCGGTTTCCTCACGTGTCTCGCGCAATGCAGCCTCGGCCAGGCTTTCATCCTGCTCCAGATGCCCGGCGGGCTGGTTTATGACCACATGGCCGTTGACCCGTTCCTCCACGCACAACAACCGTCCGTCGCGGACCACGATCGTGGCGACGGTGACATCGGGCTGCCAGAAGCGACCTTCGCGATAACTCATTGGCGCTCGCCTTCGCCCAGTGCGGGATTGTCGAATCGGCTGTTGTCGAATTGGATCATGGCCCCATTTTCACAGTCCCCAAGCGTTCTCGTCCATGCCGGCCGCGATGCGTGCCCACTTCCTATAATGGCGCCATGCCCAAGAAAACCAATCAGGATCGCGATTACGGCGTGGTCGTCGAGACCGCGAAACCCGAAACCGCGCGCCCGCCGCTGTATTCGGTGCTGATCCTTAACGACGACTACACGCCGATGGATTTCGTGGTGGAGGTGCTGGTGCAGTTCTTCACGCTGAACCTGGAGAAGGCGACCCAGATCATGCTGCACGTCCATACGCGGGGGCGGGGTGTTTGCGGGGTGTATACGCGGGAGGTGGCAGAGTCCAAGGTGGCGCAGGTAAACGAATACGCAAGGCTCAACCAGCACCCCCTCTTGTGCACGATGGAAAAAGCGTAAGGTCATCCCCAATTAGGTCGCAACACCCACGGAGGCTTCCTCCCATGTTTTCCAAAGACCTCGAACAAACCATCGGCCAGTGTTACAAGCGCGCCCGTGAAGCGCGCCACGAGTACATGACGGTCGAGCACCTGTTGTTGTCGTTGCTCGACAACCCATCGGCCGAAAGCGTACTCAAGGCCTGCAACGCGGATTTTCACCGCCTGCGCAGCGAGCTGGAGCAGGCCATCGAAACATCCGTGGCCAAGCTGCTCGACGATGACGGCCGCGACACGCAACCCACGCTGGGTTTCCAGCGCGTGCTGCAGCGTGCGGTCTATCACGTGCAATCGTCCGGCAAGAAGGAAGTGACCGGCGCCAACGTGCTGGTCGCCATTTATGGAGAAAAGGATTCGCACGCCGTCTATTATCTGAACCAGCAGGACGTGACACGGCTGGACGTGGTCAATTACCTGTCGCATGGCATCGCCAAGATCGGAGAGGACGAGCCGTCGCAAAACGCGGAAGACGCAGCCAAATCCAGCGGCGACGGTGACGGCGAACACAAGGGCGACGCGCTGGAGGAATTCGCCAGCAACCTCAACCAGCTTGCGCGCGACGGCAAGATCGATCCGCTGGTGGGCCGCGCCGATGAAGTCGAGCGCACGATCCAGATCCTGTGCCGCCGCCGCAAGAACAATCCGCTGTACGTGGGCGAAGCCGGCGTCGGCAAGACCGCGCTGGCGGAGGGCCTGGCCAAGCGCATCGTTGACGGCAACGTGCCCGAAGTGCTGGCCGACGCGACCATCTTCGCGCTGGACCTCGGCGCGCTGGTCGCGGGCACCAAGTACCGGGGCGATTTCGAGAAGCGGCTCAAGGCCGTGCTGGCCCAGCTGAAGAAACATCCGGGCGCGATCCTGTTCATCGACGAAATCCACACCATCATCGGCGCCGGCTCGGCCAGCGGCGGCACCATGGATGCCTCCAACCTGATCAAGCCGGTGCTCGCAGCCGGCGATCTGCGTTGTATCGGCTCGACCACATTCCAGGAATACCGCGGCATCTTTGAAAAAGACCGAGCTTTGGCGCGCCGCTTCCAGAAGATCGATATCGTCGAACCGACCGTCGGCGAGACGCTCGAAATCCTGCACGGCCTCAAACCCCGATACGAACAGCACCACGGCGTTGCGTACGCCGATGATGCCTTGCAGGCAGCGGTCGATCTGTCGGTCAAACACATTGCCGACCGCTTGCTGCCGGACAAGGCCATTGACGTGATCGACGAAGCCGGCGCACGGCAGCGAGTGCTGGCAGAGGACGTGCGCAAGCAGATCATCGACGTTGAAGAAATCGAGATGATTGTCGCCAAGATGGCGCGGATTCCGGCCAAGCAGGTCAGCGCATCGGACAAGGACGTGCTGCGGCACCTCGAGCGCAACCTGAAGATGGTGATCTTTGGCCAGGATCCTGCCATCGCGACGCTGACCTCGGCGATCAAGCTGTCGCGCTCCGGACTGGGCAATCCCGACAAGCCGATCGGCAATTTCCTGTTTGCCGGCCCCACCGGTGTGGGCAAAACAGAGGTCACCAAGCAGCTCGCGCTGCAATTGGGCATCGAGCTGGTGCGCTTCGACATGAGCGAGTACATGGAATCGCACTCGGTGTCGCGCCTGATCGGTGCGCCCCCGGGCTATGTCGGTTTTGACCAAGGCGGTTTGCTGACCGAGAAGATCGTCAAGACGCCGCATTGCGTGTTGCTGCTGGACGAGGTCGAGAAGGCGCATCCAGACATCTTCAACATCCTGTTGCAGGTCATGGATCGCGGCGTGCTGACCGACACCAACGGCCGCGAGGCCAACTTCAAGAACGTGATCCTGGTGATGACCACCAACGCCGGCGCCGCGCAGGCCGCGCGGCGGACGATCGGTTTCACCCGGCAGGATCATTCGACCGATGCAATGGAGGTCATCCGCAAGGGCTTCAGTCCGGAGTTCCGCAATCGCCTCGACGCGGTGGTGCAGTTCCAGGCGCTCGGTTTCGATCACATCCTGCGCGTGGTCGACAAGTTCCTGATCGAGTTGGAAGCTCAGTTGCACGAGAAGAACGTGAGCCTGTCGGCAACACCGACGGCGCGCGACTGGCTGGCGCAGCATGGTTTCGATCCGCTGATGGGTGCGCGGCCGATGTCGCGGCTCATCCAGGACAAGATCAAGCGACCGCTGGCTGACGAGTTGCTGTTCGGCAAGTTGCTGGGCGGCGGCCGGGTCAGCATCGATGTGCTTGATGGCGAACTTGTGGTGGAGGCGCAGTCGGAGCCGGAGAAGCTGATGCCGGCTACGGTGACGTAGGGCGGGTCTTGGCCCGTCACTATCCGGAATGCCGCGGGTCAAGACCCGCCCTACGAAAAAGCGGCCAGTGGCCGCTTTTTTTATCAATGACTTATGTAAGTTACTTCATTCGATAGGTGATGCGACCCTTGGACAGGTCATACGGAGTCATCTCCACCTTGACCTTGTCGCCGGTCAGGATGCGAATGTAGTTCTTGCGCATGCGTCCAGAGATGTGGGCGATGATCTCGTGCCCATTTTCCAGGCGCACGCGGAACATGGTGTTGGGGAGGGTCTCCGACACCGCGCCCTCGAACTCGATCACATCATCTTTGGCCATGCGGCTGAATCTTCACCAGATGCGGGCAGGCGCCCGCGAAGCCGCACATTGTCGCACGCGGGGAGAGCCCGGCGCAAAGCGCGCTGCGGGCAAGCCATTCAGCCGCTGATGCGCCGCGCCAGGTCTGACGCGTGCAGCGTGCCGAACTGATCGGTCCATGGTCCGACGGTGGCGGGCAACCCCACCTGATGGCGGGTCGCGGTCAGGAACCAGTCCCGCTCGACCAGTCGCGCGCCAAGACTCGATAAATGCGCGTTTTCGACCTGTGCGTCGATCAATGGCCAGCCCCATGCCGCAA
>JAYTAY010000171.1:0-4338 GCA_043737255.1 Luteimonas sp. | reverse complement strand
CGGCTGATAACGACGCAACGCGAACTTTTCGATTTCCTCTGGCGACGCGGGATATTGCTCCGCATGTGTCGGCTCCAATCGGCGCACCAGCCGCTGCGCGAGGATGCCGTTGATGGTCGAGGTCAGCAGGTAATCCTCCACGCCCATGTCGAGCATGCGGGTAATGCCGCCGGCAGCGTTGTTGGTGTGCAGCGTCGACAGCACCAGGTGGCCGGTCAACGCGGACTGGATCGCGATGCGCGCGGTTTCGAGGTCGCGCATTTCGCCGATCATGATGATGTCCGGATCCTGACGGACGATGCTGCGCAGGGCATGCGAAAAATCCAGCCCGATCTGCGGCTTGGCCTGGATCTGGTTGATGCCTTCGATCTGGTATTCGACCGGATCCTCGACGGTGATGATCTTGACATCGGCGGTGTTGAGCTTGCTCAGCGCCGTGTACAGCGTCGTGGTCTTGCCCGAACCGGTCGGCCCGGTGACCAATAAGATGCCATGCGGCTGTTCCAGCACTTTCTGGAACTGCGGCAGGAAGTTGTCGGTGAACCCGAGCTTGTGGAAATCCAGCACGACGGTTTCGCGATCCAGCAGACGCATCACCACGCTCTCGCCATGCGCGGTCGGCACCGAGCTGACGCGCAGGTCGAGTTCCTTGCCCTGCACCCGCAGCATGATGCGGCCATCCTGCGGCAGCCGGCGCTCGGCAATGTTGAGCTTGGCCATGATCTTGATGCGGCTGATGATGGCGGCGGTAAGGTTGGTCGGCGGGCTTTCGCCTTCCTCCAGCACGCCATCGATCCGATAGCGGACCTTGAGCCGGTTCTCGAACGGCTCGATGTGGATATCCGACGCGCGCAGCTCGACGGCGCGCGCGATGACCAGGTTGACCAGGCGGATCACCGGCGCCTCGGAGGCGAGGTCGCGCAGGTGCTCGACGTCGTCCATGTCGCCGCTCTCGCCTTCGGCGTTCTCGACGATCGCGCCCATCGCACTGCGGCCCTGGCCGAACCAGCGCTCGATCAAGTCGTCGATTTCCGAACGCAGCGCAATCTGTGGCCGCACTTCGCGCTGCGATGCCAGGCGCACCGCATCGAGTGCATAGATGTCCTGCGGATCGGCGATCAGCACGTCCAGATGCGTCTCGGTTTCGGCGATCGGCACCACGTGGAACTGCTTCATGAATTTCGGCGACAGCAGAACCGATTCCGGCGGCAATTCCGGCGCGTCCTTGGCGCTGACCAGCGGCAGGTCGAGCACGGCAGCCGCAGTTTCGGCATGGTCGCGTTCGGAGACCAATCCCAGGCGTGCCAGCAGTGACAGCAAGCTGCCGCCGGTTTCTTCCTGCAGGCGGCGCGCACGAACCAGATCGGCGTCTTTCAGCCGGCCCTTCGCCGTCAAGGCCGCGACGATGCGTTCGTCGGCCGTGGCCTCGATGCCGGGGTTGCCCGGGATTTCGTTGACGACTGCGTTCACGCCGGTCATGGGCCTTTCGGGACGCGGAATGCCGCGGTGGGCGATGACTTTAGCAGTTCGCTGCATACCTTCACTGAAACAACCGCCAAGGCATTTTGTAGGAGCGCCCCATGGGCGCGATGGCTTTACCGGTAAGGCCATCGCCCATGGGGCGCTCCTACAAACACGCCGGCGTCAACCCACCGCAACGCGCGCATTGCCAAACATCCGCATCCATGGCGACTGGTCGGGCCACTCGCGTGGTGCCCAGCTCAGGTTGGCGCTGCGCGGGGTGCGTTCGGGGTGCGGCATCAGGATGGTGACGCGACCGTCATCGCTGGTGAGGCCGGTGATGCCATCGGGTGATCCGTTGGGATTGTGCGGATAGGTGGTGGCGATGGCGCCATTGCCGTCGATGTAACGCAGCGCGACGCGGGCGCGAGTCTGATCGGTCGTCGAATCGAATTCGGCGCGGCCTTCGCCGTGCGAGACCACCACCGGGATCCGCGAGCCGGCCATGTCGCGCAAGAACAGCGATGGCGATTCGACCACTTCGACCAGGCTCAGGCGCGCCTCGAACTGTTCGCTGCGGTTGCGCAGGAACTTCGGCCAGTGTGCCGCGCCGGGGATGATGTCCTTCAACTGCGCGAGCATCTGGCAACCATTGCACACACCCAATGCGAATGTATCGCTGCGCGCGAAGAATGCGGCGAAGGCGTCGCGCAGTTCAGTGCGTTCGAGAATGGATGTCGCCCAACCACGCCCCGCGCCGAGCACATCTCCGTAACTGAACCCGCCGCACGCGGCAAAGCCAATGAAGTCGTCGAGCTGCACGCGGCCCGCGACCAGATCGCTCATGTGGACGTCGTGCGCGCTGAACCCGGCACCCGTGAATGCGGACGCCATCTCGATCTGGCCGTTGACGCCCTGCTCGCGCAGAATCGCGATTTTTGGCTTCGCACCGATATTCAAGAACGGGGGCCGCTCTTGCGCATCCTGCGCCCCGAAGGAAGTCCCCTTGGGGGGCGCGCGCGGCACTCGTACATCCATGTACATCGCGGCGACATCGTCGGATGGATCGAACATCAGCTTCGGCTGCAAGCCCGACGTTCCGAACGTGCGGGCGCGCTCGCGCTCTTCATCGGCGCACTCGGGGTTGTCGCGCAGCGTCTGCATCGCATGCGTGACCGACCACCAGGCATCGAACAACTCTTCCCAGCGCCATTCGGCCAGTGTCTCGCCGCCTTCGCGCACGCGGATCACCGGCGACGCGGTTGACTTGGCGATGCGTTGCGCGCATTCGATCAGGCCATGCCGCGAAACCATGTCGGCGAACTCCGCGCGATCGTCCACCGCGACCTGCACCACCGCGCCCAGTTCCTCGTTGAACAGGGCACCGAACGGATCCGCGCCCCAGGCATCGAGTGAAATATCGAGGCCGAGACGCGAGGCGAAGGCCATCTCGCACAAGGTGGTGAACGCGCCGCCATCGGACCGGTCGTGATAGGCGAGCAAGAGACCAGCTTCGCGTCCGTCGCGGATCAACTCGAAGAAGGCGCGCAGCAATTTGGGATCGTCGAGATCGGGGCAGTCGCCACCGAAGCCGTCGTGGCACTGGGCCAGGATCGAGCCGCCGAGGCGTTGCTGGCCCGCACCCAGGCCGATCAACCACAAATCGGAATCGACATCGCGCGACAGCAACGGCGTCAGTTGCGTGCGCACGTCGACCACCGGCGCGAACGCGGTGACGACCAACGACACCGGTGACACGGATTTGTGCGCCGTTCCGTCGATAGACCACTGCGCCTGCATCGACAACGAATCCTTGCCGACCGGGATGCTGAGGTCGAGCGCCGGGCACAATTCCATGCCGACCGCTTTCACCGCGTCGAACAACTTCGCATCTTCGCCCTCGTGCCCCGCTGCCGCCATCCAGTTGGCCGAGAGCTTGATGCGGTGCATCGTCTCGACCGGCGCCGCGCACAGGTTGGTGATGGCCTCGCCGACCGCCATGCGCGCCGCAGCCGCGGCATCCAGCAACGCCAGCGGCGTGCGTTCGCCGATGGCCATTGCTTCGCCGACATGACTTGCGTAATCAGACAGCGTGATCGCGCAATCGGCCACGGGCAACTGCCACGGGCCGATCATCTGGTCGCGCGCGGTCAGGCCGCCGACGCTGCGGTCGCCGATGGTGACGAGGAAATTCTTTGCCGCGACCGTGGGGTGGGCAAGGACGCGCAGGGCTGCGGCATGGAGGTCGAGCGTGGAAGTGTCGAGGTGGTTCCAGCGTGCCGGCGATGCACGTTGCGTGTCGCGGTGCATTTTTGGCGGCTTGCCGAAGAGGACATCCATGGGCAGATCGATGGGGTGAGCGGAGGCGCTTGCGGGCCATTGGTCCGCGCCTTCGCGAACGCCAGCAGGCTGCGCCTGCTGGCCGGGTGTGTCAGCCGCGGAACCTGATTCCACATTTGCCCCATGCCCCACCACCAACCGCTGTTCCGCCGTTGCAGTCCCCACCACCGCAAACGGACACCGCTCGCGCAAGCAAATCGCCGCGAATTCGCCAACGCGCTCCTGTGGCACGCCGAGCACATACCGCTCCTGCGATTCGTTGCACCACAACTGCATCGGCGACAGCGACGGATCGTCGCTCGGCACGGTGTCGAGATCAATCACGCCGCCGACGCCCGAGTCGTGCAGCAGTTCCGGGATCGCGTTCGACAACCCACCTGCGCCGACATCGTGGAACCACAAAATCGGATTGCGATCGGCGAGCGCGACGCAGCGGTCGATGACTTCCTGGCAACGCCGTTCCATCTCCGGGTTGTCGCGTTGCACCGAAGCGAAATCCAGAGCCTCGGCGCTGTCGCCGGAGGCAACCGAACTGGC
>JAYTAY010000170.1:0-1748 GCA_043737255.1 Luteimonas sp. | reverse complement strand
GCAAGCAGTATCGCTACCACCCGCAATGGAACCACGCGCGCGGCGGCGGCAAGTTCGAGCGCATCGTCGCCTTCGGCGAGGCGTTGCCGCACTTGCGGCGGCGACTGCGCCGCGATCTTGCGCTGGCCGGATTCCCGCGCGAGAAGGTGCTGGGGATCGTGGTCGCGGTGCTGGCCGACACCATGATCCGGGTCGGCAACCACGAGTACGCGCGCAGCAACAAATCGTTCGGCCTGACCACGCTGCGCAACCGGCATGTCGCCTTCGTGCAGGGCGGCCGCGCGCGTTTCCGTTTTCGCGGCAAGAGCGGGCTCGAGCACGACATCGTGCTCGACGATGCGCGGCTGACCAGACTGGTCAAGCATTGCCAGCAGTTGCCCGGGCAATCGCTGTTCCAGTACGTGGACGATGACGGCCACGTGCAGCCGGTCGATTCCGGCCAGGTCAACGAGTACCTGCGCGGCGCGATGGGCGATGCGTTCACCGCCAAGGATTTCCGCACCTGGGGCGGCACACTGGCGGCATTTCGCGCCTTCGGCAGCACCACCCTGCCGTACAAGGCCGACGGTTCGGCGCCCAGCGAACGCGCGCTCGCAGGATTGCAGAACGCCGTGCTGAAGGAAGTCGCGCACGCCCTGGGCAACACGCCCGCGGTATGCCGCAAGTCGTACATCGATCCAACGGTGTTCGCCGGCTGGCGCGATGGCAGTCTCGCGCGCGCTGCGGCCAATGCCAAGGGCGAGCGACAGTGGGAGCAGGCGGCGTTGAAGTTTCTGAAGGCCGCACGCGGCAAATCGAAACCGGTAAAACACCCGCGCAAATAATGATGCGATCGCATCGCGCGATGATTTCGCCATGCCAAAGATGCAAGCTTCTGTAGTAAGGGCTTCAGCCCCGGCACCAGCGGACGACATGACGCCATGACAGCAACCCACCAACAGGTCAGCTAAAGCCGGCAGCCAAAAATCCAACCCACGGCAGGATTCCCGGCCTCGGGGCTGAAGCCCCTCCCACATTCTCGAAAATACACACTCATCTTCGACTGGAGAAGGCATCGGTGCAGAATTTCTTCACCGCACCTGAAACTCGCAGCACGCACACTGCGCCTCCATTCCACTGCGAGGTGTGCGGCCATGGCCAAGTGCGATGTCTGCGGCAACGATTACGACAAGGCGTTCACCGTCACCATGCCGGACAAGTCCGGCACCTACGATTCATTCGAGTGCGCAATCCACGCACTGGCGCCGACGTGCGCGCATTGCGGATGCAGGATCATCGGTCACGGCGCCGAACACGGCGGCACCTTCTATTGCTGCGCGCATTGCGCAAAACATTCGGGCGTGGAAGGTCTCGACGACCGCAGCTAGGAAACGCTGCATAAACAGGATGCCTTGCAAGAGATCGCACGCCTGCATCCGGTAATGGCGTCGCGCGCCATCGATCTATTGCGTTGGCGGCGGTGTGGGTGCGGGGTCGTCAATCAGCGGCGGCGCTTGTTCTGAAATACCCATCGGTGTCGTTGGCGGGCTCGGATCCTGTTGAATCTCCGTCGTCGAACGCATGTCCGGATTGGTTGCCGCGGCGGCATCGGCTGGCAGGTTCGGATTGGAGGTCTGCGCCATGTCCGTCGGGGGCATGCCGGGCTCGGCCGTGGTCGAGGAGTGAGATGTCGCCGGCGTCGATTCCATCGCTGGCGATGTTGTGTCATCCGCGGGTGCGGTGGGGGGCGTACACGCGGCCAGCGAGAC
>JAYTAY010000169.1:0-1749 GCA_043737255.1 Luteimonas sp. | reverse complement strand
TCGCCTCGACGACAGCGCGCAACGCGATGCCGTGCAGACCTTGCGTCGCGCGCAATGGGGCGATGGTGATGGCGTCGCGGCGCGCAGCGCATTGCGCGATGCGTTCAAGCAAGGACCACGCTGGCGCAAGACCGCCGCGGTCGTGAGCGAGCCACTGCCGCCGCTGTATCCGCGCGGCTAGTCGAGCCGGCAGTTGGTTGTTGTGCAAGAGTCCTCAGCCCCGACGCTCGGAACTTCAGAGCGTCGGGGCTGAGGCCCCTCCCACAGAAAGTAGTCTCCCGCGACTGAGTGGTCATCCTTCGACCCTTTGCTAAGCTGCGACGATCCCGTTGCAGGAACCATCCGCATGTCCGCACCGCTCCCCCCCGGCAAACCCCGCATGCCCTTGCACTGGAAGATCGCAATCGGTTTCTTTGCCGGCCTGCTACTCGGCATGCTGGTGCATTACGGCATCGGCGCCGATGCGCAGTGGGTGCTGTTGCTGACCAAATACGTCACGCAACCGTTCGCGAAATTGTTCCTGACATTGATCTTCATGCTGATCGTGCCGCTGCTGTTCTCGGCGCTGGTGGTCGGCGTATCGGAGATGGGTGACATCCGCTCGCTTGGCCGCATCGGCTGGCGCACGCTGGCGTTCACGGTGGTGTTGTCGGGCATCGCGGTGCTGATCGGTCTGGTGCTGGTCAATCTGTTCAAACCCGGCGCGGGCGTCGATCCCGTCCTGGCGCAGCAGTTGCTGACCGAAGGTTCCGAACGCGCGCAGGCCATCGTCAAGGACAGCGCCACGCAGCCCAAGGGCATCGACATGTTGTTGTCGATCGTGCCGGAAAACGTGGTCGGTGCGGCGTCGAGTAACGCTGGAATCCTTGGCCTGATGTTCTTCGCAATCATGTTCGGCGTCGGTCTGGTGATGAGCAAGACGACGCCGGCGATCGAGACGCTCAAGCGCGGTGTCGAAGGCCTGTTCGAGGTGTCGATGACGCTGATCGGCCTGGTGATCCGCCTCGCGCCGTACGCCGTGTTCTGCTTCATGTTCAACCTGGCGGTGGTGTTCGGCTGGGATCTGCTGATCCGGTTGGGCGCGTACGTCGGTGTGGTGGTGCTGGCGCTGGCGATCCACATGTTCGTGGTGTATTCGCTGGCGCTGAAACTGGTCGGCGGTTATTCGCCGCTGAAATTCTTCCGCGGCGTGCAGGAAGCGATGCTGATGGCGTTCTCCACGGCATCGAGCAACGCGACCTTGCCGACGGCCTTGCGCGTGGCCGACGAACAACTCGGTTTGCCGCGCCGCGTCTCGCGCTTCGTGCTGACCATCGGCGCCACCGCCAACCAGAACGGCACGGCCTTGTTCGAAGGCGTCACCGTGATTTTCCTCGCGCAGTTTTTCGGCGTGGACTTGAGCATCGGGCAGCAGGTCATGGTGATGCTGGTCTGCATCCTCGGCGGCATCGGCACTGCTGGCGTGCCTTCGGGCTCGCTGCCGGTGGTGGCGCTGATCTGCGCGATGGTCGGCGTGCCGCCGGAAGGCATCGGCATGATCCTCGGCGTCAACCACTTCCTCGACATGTGCCGGACTACGGTCAACGTGACGGGTGACCTGGGGATTGCGGCGATGGTGTCGCGTGGGGAGGTGGATGGGCCGGGTTTTGCGGGCCGGAATGTCGTTGTCGCTGAGCCGCGTGTGTAAGCAGGTAACAAGGGAAACAGTGTCAGCCAGCTCGGATTGGCAAATCCGGACTCAAGCCCGGA
>JAYTAY010000168.1:0-4355 GCA_043737255.1 Luteimonas sp. | reverse complement strand
GAACGTTCTGGAGATCCTCCGATGCGCACCGCCGCCCGCGTTTTCTTCGTGTCCACCGTCGCACTACTGATCGCAGCCTGTTCCACGCTGGGCGCAGTTTCGGCATGGCTCAACAACCAGGTCACGTTTACCGGACCACAGATGCAGCGCTACATCGACAACCGTTTCCCGCGCACGTTCGACAAGCTCGGCGGGCTGGTGTCGGTCACCTTGACCAATCCGCGACTGTCGATCCCGTCCGGCGATTCGCGCCTGCGGCTTGAGTTCGACATGGGAATCGGTGGCCTCGGTGGCACCGGCGCACCGACCGGACATCTGGCATTGGCCAGCGGGCTGCGGTACGACGGCGGCACGCAAGGCCTGCATCTGGACAATCCGGAGTTGCTGCAGTTCGATTTGCCCGGCACCGGTTCACTGCTCAAGGGCGGCGCGCGCGGCATCGTCAACAGTCTGCTTGCGGAATACGCACGCAGCGAACCGGTGTATCGCCTTGACCCCGACCTGCTGAACAAATTGCCGGCGGGCAGGCGCATCGACCGCGTCGCCATCGACAATGGTCTGGTCAACGTCCATCTGAACTGATCGAGTCGAACCCATGCGCAAGACTGTGTCCTCTTCAACCCCGCTCATTTCAATGCTGGTCGCTGCAACATTGCTTGCTGCATGCGGCAACAAGGATGCTGCCGATCGCGGCAAACAGGAGGCCGGCGAAAGCGGTTTGCCGACGCCGCAATCCAGCTCGGGCTCGGTGACCGGCATGCCCGATGCACCGGGGCCGGGGCAGGCGTCCACCATTACCGGATTGCCGCCAGACACACCGATTGCCAGCGATGGCAGCGTCGGGTTGCCGTCAATCGAAGGCAATCCCGAAACCGGCATGGCGCCCGGTCCGCCCGGCATCGGTGAGCCGCTGTTGACGCCGGAAGGCTTGCCGCGCGGCGAGCCCGGCCCCAACGACGCGGTCGATACGATTCGCGAGTACTACGCCAACATCAACACGCGCAGTTTCGGGCGTGCCTATGTGTTGTGGTCGGGTAACGGTGGTGGCAGCGGGCAATCGCCGCAGCAATTCGCCGACGGTTTCGCAAATACCACCGGCGTATCGGTTGAAATCCAGCAACCCGGCGCGATGGGCGCGGCCGCCGGCTCGCGTTTTTTAGAAGTTCCCGTCGCCATCGCCGCCACCCAGCGCGATGGCAGCATCCGCAAATACGTCGGCGCATACACCCTGCGTTATTCGGTGGTCGATGGCGCAACGCCGGAACAGCGCAACTGGCGCATCAGCTCGGCGGATTTGCGCGAAGTCCAGCCGTGATTGGCTGGCGGGCCGGCATGGTCGGTCTCTGCACGATCGTACTGGCGATGATGCTGTTGGCTGCTTGCAATCCAAACGCAGCGCCAGACAACGAAGCGTCCAGCGCTATCCCCGCTCCAGAACCCGCGGCGCCTGCACCGGCCGTGCAATCGCCTGACCAGCAACCGGTGTTGACGCTGCCCGGACGCTTCGCTGCCGACACCACGGTGACCAGCCTCGAGCAGCAGTTCGGCAAGACCCACGTCCGCATCCAGCCTATCCCGGGTGGAGAAGGCACCACGTTGCGTGGCGTGGTGCTTTATCCCGACGATGCAAGCCGCCGCGCCTACCTGTATTTCCAGGACGAGAAAACCCTGCACGGCCTGCACATGGTGCGGATCATCGATGCGAACTCGATGTGGACCGTCGATCCCGGCATCCGCATCGGCATGCCATTGCCGGAACTGCTGCGCATCAATGGCAAGCCGATCAAGTTCACGGGATTCGACTGGGATTACGGCGGCGGCGTCAGTGACTGGAACGGTGGCGCGCTTGCGCCGCGCGACGGTGAGATGACAAGGCGCATGGTGCGTATGGATCTGCCGCAGCAAGCGCGTGGCGACACGCCGCATGAAGATTTGCCGATCGGCGATGGCGAATTCGCCTCGGACGATCCGCGCTTCGCGGACCTGCAAGCGGTCGTCAGCGAAATCGGCATGTCGTTTCCTGGCGAGGATGATCTGTAACCGCTGTGACGCCATCCCGGAGAGCGCAAGCGCAATCGAATAACGATTTTTGTAGCCCGGGCTACGGAACTCTCACAACTCAAAGCGATAACTCAGCTTGACCAGCAACTGCTCGTCATCGCGCAACTCGAAGCTGTCGCGCACAAGGTTGCCGGTTTCGTCGGAAAACGCATTCTGGTCGAAGCCGCCGCGGCCATAGACCACGTACAGATAGGACAACGGCGCCAATTCGTAGCGGTAACGGATCTGGAAGCCAAGCGTGTTCAAGCTGAAACTGTCGATGGGATCGTTGCTCGCGGTGGCCCGGCCGTCGATCACGCGGAAGCCCTGCTTCAACTTTGCATCCAGGCCCAGTGCCTGCAGTTTGACCCGCACTTCCTGCTTGCTGCCGATGGTCAAGTTGACGCCGGCGTCCAGTTCCAGCGCGTGCTCGTTGAAAGCGCCGATCAGGTTGCCGCCCTGCCAGATAAGCCAGTCTGGCGTGCGCTCGTAGCTGACTTCGCCGAAAACACTGAAGGCATCGCTGATGAAGTACGTCGGCTCGAATCCGACGCTGTAGCCGACTTGGCGATTGCCCGACAGCCCGCCACTGAATGCATCAACGTAACCCTCGTACGCCCAGTCACCTTTTCGCGGCCGCTGGAAATTAACGTGCGAATTGAAGCTGGGCGGCAGCTGCAACTCGCCGTTGCCGCGGGTCAGTCGGTCGTCGTTACCGGCGCTGTTGATGTTGATCTGCGCGTATTCGCTGCTGCCATCGCGCAGCTGGCTTTGGCGGCTGACACGGAACTGACGCTGCAGGCGCAATCCATGGTCGTTGTCCGTTCCACTGATGCGGAAACGCCAATCCTTGGATGAATAGCGCGACGTTTCAGGCAAATCCGTAAAGCGGCGTTGTACCTGCCAGTTGAAAAAATTGAGGTTGTTGCGCGACAGGAATCCAAAATCATTGATCTGCAGGTCGTCCGTGAAATGCATCGCCAGCCAGTTCTGCCGCCAGCCGTTGCCCATTTCGTAGTTGACGTACACAGTACCGCCGGAGCCGCGCGTGGTGCGTCCTGACTGATCGATGTCGCTGCCCAGCAGACGCGTTTGCACACTGATCTTTTCGTTCGGCCGCCAGTTGTGGTCGACGCCGAGCACCATCGCACTGCGATCGAGGAACGGCCGCTCGACCTGCGTCAGCATCACGCCGACATCCTGCTTGTCAAAATCACGCACCAAACGCAGTGCGCGGAACGAACGACCCACCGCATCGGCCTCTTCGGCGGCGAGGATGCCGTACTGGGTCGCGCCGAAACTGCCGTTGACCTTGATGGCTGCGGTAATGTCGCCCGCGCCCTCGCCATCGTCCTCGGGTCCGCCGACGCGACGGGTGTAGACCAGCTGGCTGGAATCAGACGGCGTGGTGAACTCGAACAACCCCTGGTTTTCAGTGAAGAACGGCCGCTTGTCGCTGAAGAACGTTTCGTTGGCGCTGAAGTTGACGACGAGGTCGTCGCTTTCGACCTGGCCGAAATCGGGATTGATGGTCGCAGTCATCTGGAACTGCCCATTCGGCTTCCAGAAGATGTCAGCGCCCGTGTCGAAGCCTTCCTTGCCGCGGATGTTGTCGTAAACGCCCGACAGGTACGGTGTGATCGTCGTGAGCGACTGGTTGTGCAGCGGCACTTCGACGCTGGTGAAATCGGACAGGAAACGCGCGCCCTCGAAGCTCGCCGCCGGCCAAGCCATGCGCTCGCCGGTGGAGCCGATCACGCGATCCAGATACACCTTGAGCGTGCGCTTGCCGTCGCTGCCGCGGCTCATCGGCGCGATGTACCACGGGATCAGCATCTCAGCCGACCAGCTGTCGGCATCCTCGCTGACGGCGTGTTGCCAGTTGCCGTCCCAGTCGGTGCTGAATCGGTTTTCGTTGGTGATCACCGCATCGTTGATGCCATCGGTCGAGGTCACCGTGAAGTTGTAGCCGGTGCGGCCGTCGCCCTCGAAGTCGACCATCAGGTTGACGCGATCGACCTGCGCGCCCTCGTCGCGCTGGATGCGCTGGCGGGTGCGCGGCACGCTGGCCGGCTGCACGTTCCGAAACGCGACCGCCAGCCCCTCCGGCGTCGCCAGCACCCACGCCTCGGTCGGTTGCGATCCGGGCGCGCCGGTCAGCGGCTGGGTGATGCGGAAGTCGGTGACGCGCTGCGCGCCTTCCCATTCCACAGGATCGATGCGGCCATCGACCTCGATGGCAAAGGCGGGCGCGGAGAGTGCGGCGAGGGCGGCCATGGCCAGAGGGGCAAAGCGCATGCCGGTTCCTTGTCTGG
>JAYTAY010000167.1:0-4355 GCA_043737255.1 Luteimonas sp. | reverse complement strand
TGGAGCTCGCCGGCAAATCCAATGACTCCACTAGCTTTTGTAGCGTTGAATTCTCGCTCAACACCATTCCGCGCCATGCCACCAGCACAACGAAGTGTGGATGATCGTCCGGGTCGTCACTGATCCGCTTACGCACAATCCATGCTTGGCTGACCTTGCCAAAGCGTTCCAGTGTTTCGTGTGCGGTGCGGACCACATCTGCTTCCATCTCGACGGGATCGACTTCCTGCGCTCCGACGAGAAGTACACGCTGATCGCCTGGCGCGGCGACCAAGGCAAGCCGGGCGAGGCGTTGAACAGCACGCCGCTGAAGGGACTGGTGGCGCAACTCGACGCTGCGCAATTCGTGCAGGTACACCGCTGGGTGGTGGTCGATCTGTGCGCGATCAGCCAGGTCACGCGCGGCGACAACGAAACCGCGCGCATCCATTTGAAGGGTCACGACGAGGTGCTGCCGGTGAGCCGTAGTGACCTGCATCTGTTCCGCCAGATGTAACGCGTACGCATCCGAATGCATCGCTGCGTGCACGCGCTGCCGCGAACGCGGCCCCATTCGTCCACCTCCACCGTGCCTCGCCCACCAAGCCCCGTCAGCCGTTTCACAGCGGAAACCTTGACGCCCATCACGAACCAACGTTCGCGCACTATTTCTACCGGCGCAGCGTATGCTCGCTTTCGCATAACGGTCAGTATCTTGATAGATATGAATATTCTGGTCACCGGCGCCACAGGGAATATCGGGCGGGAGGTTATCCGACAATTTGATTCGGCCTCGGACCATAAGATTTTTGCTGCCATTCAGAAAACGCAGAAAAATCCTTTCCCGGAACATATTGAGGTACGGACTTTTGATTTTTGCGATCATGAAAGTGTTGGCGCAGCACTAAAAGGCATTGATGTCGTATTCCTTTTGCGACCCCCGCAAATCGCCGCAGTTAAAAAAATATTCAAGCCGTTGATCGAGCTTTGTAAGAGTAATGGAGTACACCAAGTTGTATTTCTTTCCGTGCAGGGCGTGGAAAATCAAATATTTATCCCGCACTATAAAATCGAAAAACTGCTCTACAAATCTGGCATTCGATATACGTTTATTCGCCCTGGCTACTTCATGCAAAATCTCACAACGACGCTGCGCAAAGATATCGAGCGAGGTGAGATTTATCTGCCGTCTGGACGGGCCAAATTCAATTGGGTAGACGCTGCGGATATTGGTCTTGCGATAGCAACCGTATTAAAAGCGTCGCGGCATCACATCAATAAAGCATACGTGATTACAGGTCGAGAGCAGCTCGCCTTTAAGGAAGTTGCTGAGATGATTTCCCGTGTAACTGGAAAACTGGTGCACTTCAAAAGCCCTGCGCTGTTTGCCTTCTTTCTACAAAAAAGACGTGAGGGGGAACGTATATCGATGATATTTGTCTTGATGCTTTTGCATTTTTTGCCCCGACTTTCAAAGCCCCTGCCACTGAGTAATGATTTCAGCGCGCTTACAGGCTGTCAGCCGGGCACATTGGAGGAATTCATGAAGCGGGAAATGATGCGTCTGTGAGACGCCTTCCGTAGAATTGTCCTGGAAGTTCTTCGATTACAGAACGTTTGATTGGCTGTGCACCCAGATGGGACGGACTGCGAGTGCGTTGTCGCAGTGTTGATGACTGGCTGGGTCGCGGTCTTGGTGCCGTACTCGTGAAACACTTGATCGATGTCGCCAGATCTCGCGGCATGAGCGCATGTGTTCCATGGACTCTGCGGCGAACACCGCAATGACGGACGTCGCCAGGTATGTAGGTCGACTGCTACAAGATCCGGATGATCCATTGCAAATCATCCACAGTCTCTGGCGTTGAGACAGTTCATGGCGGTCATTTCCAGCGCTGTGCCAGTGAAATTTTCTAGGTGCAAGGGAGCAACGGCAATAGCCATCTCTTTCTCTTCATCGACTGGCAGTGCATAAGTTCTCACCACCGATGCTATTCGCGCCCCGGCTTGCTTGAGTCCAGCTACTTCAAGTCCCAGTCAGTCTGGTTGGTCAGTCACGCGCGCTCGAATATCGGCTGCATGCGTGCCGATCCCGCCCGGAAATACCAACCCATCCATACGTTCTGTGCATACCGCCATGGAAGCGATTCCCTGCGCGACACCGGAGACATACACGTCGATAGCCAGCCGTGGACCATCCGAAGCTGGAGGCCAAGAGTCTGCGCATGTCGCCAGACTCAGCGGAAATGCCATTAAGTCCGCTTTCGTGCCAGAGGAAGGCTTGAACGTGCCCAGATCGATGACCCGGAATCTTATGGTTTTGCCATCAGTCTCGGTGACCACATTCACCAAGCTTTTGGTAGGTGAATAGCGCAGGACGTTGTCGGTGAGGTTGCGCAGCGCCGCAACGGCCGGCGCGGGGGCACGGCCAACATTGCTGCCTTGCTGTCCCGCTGCAAACAAGGTGCGAAGCGTCCTCGGAGACGGTCGTTGCCATGATCCGGCTGACGACTTCTTCAGCGCCGGACGGCTGGATTGATGGTGTGAATTCCCACCTACGAACTGATCCCACTGACAAAGAAAACGGCGGAGAACATCTCCGCCGTCGGCTCTTAAGCTCTTGCTTACTTGGTGACGACCAGCTTGCCTTTCATGATCGCCGAGTGACCCGGGAACGAGCAGAAGAAGCTGTAGTCGCCGCCCGCCTTCAGGCGCTTGCCGACCAGCTTGGCGCGGGTGGTGGCGCCGCCGCCCACGACTGGCGTGGCGGCGAGCACGCGGGCATCGGCCTTGGGCACGTAGTTCGCGGCCGCACCGGCCTTGATGCCGGCCGCGGCGATGGCGGACAGGTCCTTGGTCATGCTGATCACGACGTTGTGGCCCATCGCCTGCACCGGCATTTTGCCGACATGGGTCAACTCAATGGTGATGGAGGGACAGGACGCGGAAACCGTCGCCGTCTTGAGGTCGAACTGCATGCGGTCGTCGCCCTTGAGCTTGAGCGTGCAGTTGGGCGCGGCGTGGACGAAGCCGGCACAGGCGAGCAGGGCGAGGCCCAATACGGTGGTGGATGCTTTCATTCGGGTGTCTCCATTGTGGTGATTAGCGTTTCGCGGCCGTCGCACGACGCACGGCGGTGAGGAATTCGGGTTCGAGCACGCTGCCCAGTTTCTCGGTACGCGCAAGTATGCGGCCTTCGGCATCGAGCAGCAGCAATGCGCTGGTATGGTTGAACTCGCCGTCGGCCAGCGCGCGGTAACGGATGCCGAGTACGCCGGCCACCGATCGCACGTCGCCGGATGCCGGGCTGGACAGCGTCCAGCGCGCGAGGTCGAGCTTGCGCTGGGTCGCTACTTTCATCAGCGCCGCAGGTGTATCGCGTTTCGGGTCCATGCTGATCAGCAGGATGCCGAGCCGTGCGCGCTGAACTGGCGTCAACGCATGCTCGACCGCTTTGCCACTGTCGACGATCAGCGGGCAGATGTACGGGCACGACGTGTAGAACATCGACACCACCTGCGGCTTGCCGCGTCGGCTGCTCCACGTGAATTTCCTGCCGTTCTGGTCGGACAGGTGCACCGGCAGCTGGTAGACGGAATCACGCGGTAGCGGCGCGGATTTGGGCGCGGCGTGCGTGCCGGTAGCCAGCACCAGTGCGGCGAACAGGCACAGCCATCGTTTCATTGCAGATCCTTGGCACAGCGGAAACCGAGATTGGCGGTGGTGTCGCGCGCGTCCAGCGACGACAGCATCGCCACCCGCATCAGCACCGCATAGTTGTCGCGATCATCCATCGACAGCGCCCCGGCGCCGCAGAACTTGGCCTTGTCGGCATCGCCCTGGTTGCGGTTGTCGCCCGACACCAACAGCGAGGAAAAATCCTCTGTCCATTCCCAGACCAGACCGTGCAGATCCTGCACGCCGTAGACGTTGGGCGTCTGCAATCCGGCGCGCGGCAGCGCCTGATTCGAGGGGCGCGAATACCAGGACAGGATGCGTTCGCGCCAGGCCGGATCCTTGCGGGCATCGCGACGGGTCTCGTCCGCTGCAGCTGCGTATTCCCACTCCGTCCACGTTGGCAAGCGCGCGCCTTGCGCCTCGCAATACGCCTGCGCCGCGAACCAGCTGACCTGCACGACCGGTTGCGCCGCGGTGGTCTTCGCACCGAGCACGCCGGCCGCGGCCCAATGCGACAGGTACCGTGGTTCGGCGAACACGGTCGCCACGCGATCGCGTCGCCACTGCGGGTGTTGCCTGACGAAGGCCAGGAATTCGCCATTGGTCACCGGCGTTCGCATCAGCGCGAACGGTGCGATGCGCACGCTGCCCTTCAAGTCCTCGTATTTCAGCGCGGTGCGGAAGCTGCCCCCTGGCAA
>JAYTAY010000166.1:0-1751 GCA_043737255.1 Luteimonas sp. | reverse complement strand
AGGGCGACATGCAGAAATACATCCTCTGCAATTCCGACGAATCCGAACCGGGCACCTTCAAGGATCGCGACATCCTGCGTTACAACCCGCATGCCGTGATCGAAGGCATGGCAATCGCCTGCTACGCGACAGGCAGCACCGTGGCCTACAACTATCTGCGCGGCGAATTCCATCACGAGCCGTTCGAGCATATCGAGGAAGCGACAGCCGAGGCTTACAAGAACGGTTGGCTCGGCAAGAACATCCTCGGGTCGGGCCTCGATATCGACCTCTACAACGCGCTCGGTGCCGGCGCCTACATCTGCGGCGAAGAAACCGCATTGATGGAGTCGCTGGAAGGCAAGAAAGGCCAGCCGCGCTACAAGCCGCCGTTTCCGGCGAATTTCGGCCTGTACGGCAAGCCGACCACGATCAACAACACCGAAACCTACGCGTCGGTGCCTGCGATCATCCGCAACGGCGCCGAGTGGTTCTTGAACCTGGGCAAGCCCAACAACGGCGGTCCAAAAGTGTTTTCGGTGTCCGGCCACGTCAACAAGCCGGGCAATTACGAAGTCCGCCTTGGTACGCCGTTCTCCGAGTTGCTGCAGATGGCCGGCGGCGTGCGCAACGGCCACAAGCTCAAGTGCGTGATTCCGGGCGGTTCGTCGATGCCAGTGCTGCCGGGCGACACGATGATGTCGTTGACCATGGACTATGACGCGATCCAGAAAGCCGGTTCCGGTCTCGGTTCCGGCGCGGTGATCGTGATGGACGAAACCACCTGTATGGTGCGCGCCTGCCAGCGCATCGCACGCTTCTATTACGCCGAATCCTGCGGCCAGTGCACGCCCTGTCGCGAAGGTACGGGTTGGATGTACCGCATGCTGACGCGCATCGTCGAAGGCCAGGCCACGCTCGATGATTTGCACATGTTGAAGGCTGCTGCTGGTCAGATTGAAGGCCACACCATTTGTGCGTTTGGTGAGGCTGCCGCATGGCCGGTGCAGGGGTTCCTGCGGCATTACTGGGATGAGTTTGAGTACGCGATCGTGAATCGACGTTTTCTGGCCGATGATCAGCGGGCGGGCACAGTTGTGGCCGTGAAGGTGGCGGCATGATCCTTACGAAAACCTGTCATTTCTCAGTCGTCATTCCCGCGAACGCGGGAACCCAGTGTCTTTCGTTACGTCCTGGCGCACATGCCGAAGAGCAAAGTCGCTGGGTTTCCGCTTTCGCGGGAATGACGACTGAAAGAGCATTGGCGACGGAGATTGTGCAATGAGCGCGCAGCCCGTCAATTCGAACCTGCCACCGGACCATGTCACCGTGTTCATCGATGGCGTGGAAATGGCCGCTCCGAAAGGCTCGATGATCATCCAGGCCGCAGACAAGGCCGGCATTCCGATCCCGCGTTTCTGTTACCACGACAAGCTCGCGATCGCGGCGAACTGCCGCATGTGCCTGGTGGAAGTCGAGAAGATGCCGAAACCGGCGCCAGCCTGCGCCACGCCGGTGATGGACGGCATGAAGGTGTCCACGCGCAGCGACAAGGCGTTGAAGTCGCAGCGCAACGTCATGGAATTCCTGCTGATCAACCATCCGCTGGATTGCCCGATCTGCGATCAGGGCGGCGAGTGCGAATTGCAGGACCTCTCGCTCGGCTACGGCCGTTCGGTCAGTCGCTTCAGCGAACGCAAGCGCGTCGTCGCCGACGAGGATCTCGGGCCGCTGGTCGCTACCGACATGACGCGCTGCATCCAGTGCACGCG
>JAYTAY010000165.1:0-9948 GCA_043737255.1 Luteimonas sp. | reverse complement strand
CGGCTTGCCGGTCGCGATAGTCGTCGGCGGGGAAGATTTCTTCGGAGCACCGCTGCAGGCGGCGAGGGCGAGGACCAGCGCGGCAAGCGCGTAGCGCTTCATGCGCCCGGGACGTCCTTGCCGGCGATCGCCTGGGACAACTGATACACGGCGGTCGCGTACAAGCGCGACGTGTTGTATTTGGTGATCGCCTGGAAGTTGCGAAACACCATCCAGTATTCCGGACCATTGACGCCATCGAGCTTGATCACGGTGGCCAACTCGTTCGGCGCAACCGCTTGCGACGGGCGATAACCTTTGGCTGCGAGGTCGGCCAGTGTGTGCACCGGAGCGATCGTTTCGGCGTTGAACTCGGCAGCGCTGGCATCGCGCATCGCGCGCACCATCACCGGGCCGCCGCGCGTCCACTTGCCGCGGCCGATGAAATAGTTGGCGATCGACGGGAACACGTCATCGAGGTCATTGATCAGATCACGCTTGCCATCGCCATCGCCATCGACGGCGTACTGGCGGTAACTCGACGGCATGAACTGGCCCCAGCCCATCGCGCCGGCATAGCTGCCCTGCAATGCATCGATATCCATGTTGGCCTCGCGACCGAGCGCGAAGGCCTGGCCGAGCTCATCGCGGAAAAATGCTTCGCGCGCATTTTCGCGCGGCACTTTGGCGGGCTCGTTGGTACGCGGATAACGGAAGGCCAGCGTGTACAGCGCATCGATGACCGGGTAGCTGCCCTTGTTGCCGCCGTAACTGGTTTCGACGCCAATGATGGCGACGATGATTTCGGCCGGCACGCCGTAGGTCGCTTCGGCGCGCGTCAGCGCATCGCGATGCGTGGCGAGGAACGCGCGGCCGCCGTCGATGCGCGCGGGCGTGATGAAAATCGGACGATAGTCGCGCCACGGCTTGCCTTCGGCCGGACGCGACATGGCGGCGATGATGCCGTCACGGATCTGTGCGCGCATCAGCGTCGCTTCGATCATCCTGGCGTCAAGCCCGTACTTGGCCGCCGTTTCGCGCGCGAAGTCGCCGCGTGCGATGGCGATGTCACCAACGGGATTCGGTGCTGTCGTCACAGGCGGTGGCATCGGTTGCGGTGCGACAGTCACGGCAGGCTGCTGAGCCATTGGCGCAGCGGGCGGCGCCTGCGTCGCGCAAGCGACGAGGGCGATCGGCAACAAGCAAACAAGGGCGCGTCGGATCATCGGCGCGAGGGTAGCACGCGATTTTGGCCGTACCCAAGTGCGTTGTTCAGACAACGTGCAGAAATTTTGAAGCGCAGAATCGTGAACAATCAGGGCGGGCAGCGCCCACCCTGCTTCGCCTGATACATGAATTGTCAACTCTTTGGCGCTCTGCCACGAACCGTCAGTCGGCTTCTGCGAAGCAGCCGCTCCGAGCGCATCACATGAAGCACGGAAGCACGGAAGCACGAAGGCATTCGTTCCGTCATAGCGATAGAACACCCTGCATGGCGGCTTCACGATCTGGCGATAACGTGACCGTTTGAGTTCTTGTGGCCGACTACCGCTTTCCGGATGCTTCTCAAGCTGGCTGACATGCTCAAACACGCTTCGGACCAACTCTGAAGCTGCGTCCGGATTTTCAATCGCGATGTAATCAGCATTGGCATCAAGATCGCTGAGCGCCGGTTCCGTCCAGACGATTTGAGCCATCGGGCCATGCGCGCCTTTGCTTGATTGTGCGAGAGGACACGTTGCCCAGCGACAGCAACCTCTCCCCTTGCAATTCCCTCCAGCACAGACATGCGCTGTTGCAGCAGTTCGTAACTTTTTACATCAACGAGATAGGCACAGGGCAAATCATGTCGGGTAATCAGGATGGGTTGTTCATCACGCTCAAGATCGGACAACAACTCAATGGCCTGCCGCTTCAAGGTGGTGACGGGTTCTGTGCGCATCGAGTGCTACTAAAGTAGTACCGGCGTGACTGCAGGGTTGGCAACCGATCGGTACTTATCGCCCTGTACCGCTGCCGAAGATCGTGTCTCCTGCGAGTCGGTGTTACCGCACATGCATCGGCCGATGCGCACTCACCGCCATCACGATGCCCATGCCGGCCAGCAATGCGACGGCCGACGTGCCGCCGTAACTCAACAACGGCATCGGCACGCCCACCACCGGCAGCAATCCCGAAATCATCCCGCCGTTGACGATGACGTAGACGAAGAACGCAAGTCCCAATGCCCCCGCCAGCAACCGCGAATACGTGTCGCGCGCTTCCGATGCAATCCACAGGCAGCGGCCGATCACGAACAGGTACAACCCCAGCACCACCGCGACGCCCACCCAGCCAAATTCCTCACTCAACACCGCAAAGATGAAGTCGGTGGTGTGTTCGGGCAGGTAATCCAGATGCGATTGCGAGCCCTGCCCCCAGCCCTTGCCGAACCAGCCGCCGGAGCCGACCGCGATCTTTGACTGGATGATGTTCCAGCCGGTGCCGAGTGGATCGGATTCCGGGTTGAGGAAGGTCAGGACGCGATCCTTCTGGTAGGGCCGCAGCAACCAGAACCACGCCACGGGCGCAGCGCCGGCGATGCCAAGTGCTGCAACACCAAACCACCACCAGGACAATCCAGCGAGGAACACCGCGAACACGCCACTCGCCGCCACCAGCATGCCGGTGCCGAAATCCGGTTGCAGCAGGATCAGCAACGTCGGGATCGCGATCGTCGACATTGCAATCAGCACTACGCCAAAGCGCGGCGGCAATGGTTCGCGGTGCAGGTACCACGCCAGCATCATCGGCAGGCTTAGCTTGAGCATTTCGGACGGCTGGAAAAAGAACACGCCCAGATCGATCCAGTGCTTGCCGTGCTTGCCGGTACCGATCACCAGCACCAGCAGCAGCGGCACGATCGAGAGCGCGTAGATCCACGGTGTCCAGCCGCGCAGCCGCGTCGGTTTCAACCTCGACAGCGCCCACATCGCGATCACGCCCACCCCGAAGCGCGCGCCCTGCGCCAGCACCAGCCGCGGACTCTCGTTGCCGGCGCTGTACAGCACCACCAGGCTGATCGCCATCAACGCACCAAGTGCAGCGCACAACGACCAGTCGAGCGTGCGCGTCATCCGCGTGACCAGAGCGATCAACCAGCGCAGGATCGTGTTCACTGCGCGACGACCAGCGGCATCTCGGGCGTGGCAGTCACGGACACGACGTTGTCGAAACGCGGCGACGTCGGCGATCGTTTTGCCAGCGGCGCGACTTCGATGGCGTCGGGGTCGGGCTGGACTTCCGGCAACGTGCCGAGCAGCCACGCATCGAACACCTTGCGCGCGATTGGCGCGGCGGTGCTGCTGCCGAAGCCGCCGCCCTCGACCATCACTGCAACCGCGATGGTCGGGTTCTCGGCCGGCGCGTAGCCGATGAACAATGCGCGGTGACGCCGATGCATCGGCAACGATTTGGGATCGGAACGGGCGCTGGTGCGGTTGACGACCTGCGCGGTACCCGTCTTGCCACCCATGCGGTAGGGCGCGTTGACGCCGATCGCGCGCGCGGTGCCGCCCGGTCCATGCACGGTCATCTGCATGCCTTCCTGCACTACCAGCAGGTTGGCGGGATTGGTGGTGATGGCAATGGGCTCGGGTTGCGGCAAGGTCTCCCAGGTCGCATCGAAGCCATTGCGCTTTTGCGCGACCAGGTGCGGCCGCCGCAGCAGGCCATGGTCGGCCAGCGCCGCGGTACCACGCGCGAGCTGCAGCGGCGTCACTTTCCAGCTGCCCTGGCCGATGCTGGCATTGACCAGGTCGCCGGGATACCAGCGCTCCTTGGTCAAGCGCAATTTGGATTGGGGCGAGGGCAGGATGCCGTCGATCTCGCCAATCAGGTCGACGCCGGTCGGCGCACCAAACCCGTACTTGGTCATGTACGCGTCGAATTTCGCCACGCCCATGTCCTGTGTCAACCGGTAGTAATAGGTGTTGACGGAGTCGGCGATCGACTTGCGCGCATCGGTCCAGCCGTGGCCGTGTGCATGCGAGTCGCCCCAGCCGCGTCCGCGCTGCCCCGGCAACCGGAACGTACCCGTCGACAGCGTCTTGTCTTCGGGGCGGCGCAGGCCGCTGTCGAGCCCGGCGAGCACCAGCAGCGGTTTCAGCGTCGAGCCCGGCGCGACCCCGCCCAGCACCAGCCGGTTGAACTGCGGCCGCGACGGATTGGTGTTGAGCGCCTGGTAGTCGGCGTGCGAGATGCCGTTGACGAACAGGTTGGCGTCGTAGCTGGGTAGGCTGACCATGGCCAAAATTTCGCCACTGCGCGGATCCAGCGCGACCGCCGCGCCCTCGAATTCGCCAAAGGCATCGACCATCGCCTGCTGCAGGTCGAGGTCGATGCTCAGGCGCAGGTCGGTGCCCGGCGTGGCCGGGTCCGTGCCCAACGTGCGCAACGCGCGGCCATCGACATTGGTTTCGATGCGTTCGTAACCGATTTCGCCGCGCAACGACGACTCGTAGTAGCGCTCGAGTCCGGTCTTGCCGGTGTGCGAAAACGGCGAGTTTTCGATGCCGCTTTTCTCGAGGTCCTTCTTGTCGATGCGGCCGACGTAGCCGATCACATGCGCCAGCAGTGCGCCGTGCGGGTAGACGCGGCTCAGGTAAGGCACCAGCTCCACGCCCGGGTAGCGCCAGCGATCGACCGCGAAGCGCGCGGCCTCGTCATCCTCGACCTTGAGCTTGAGGGTGATGGCGCGGAAGCCGCGGCTGGCCCGGCGCTCGTCGTCGAAACGCGCGATCTCGTCGGGCGACAGCGCAATGATGCCGCCGAGCTGGGAGATCAACTGTTTGGGATCGCCGGCCTGGTCGGGCACGACATCCAGCCGGTACGCCGGCACGTTGTCGGCCAGGATGCGGCCCTTGCGGTCAAAGATCAGGCCACGACCCGGCACGATCGGCCGCGGCTTGATGCGATTGGCTTCGGACAGGGTGTCGTACTTTTCGTGGTCGACCACCTGCAGTTTGAAGTACCACAACGCCAGCCCGCCCAACGCCAGCAGCACCAGCAGGAAACCGAGCGCGGCACGGCGGCGGAACTGCTCGGCTTCCGCGGCAAGATTCTTCAGGTGGCGGCGTTGTGTGGCCATCGTGTGTGGGGACCGTGATCAGCCTGTGCGGCGGCCAAGCCGCAGCGCATCCAGCACCAGGAACAGCGGCGCCCACAAGCATAGGCCCACCAGTGGCGCCCACCAGAACATCGCCGGCAACTGCGCCTGGCCGAGTGCAAGATGGATCGCTGCGCTGACGACGCGATCGTTGAGCAACAGGCCGCCGATCGCCAGCGATTGTTGCGACAGCGGGAAGAACCGTAGCCGTGCGCGGAACCGGTCGAGGATGAACGCCATCACCACCAGTCGCAGCGCCTGCTCGCCGAGTAGTCCGCCAAACGTCAGGTCGGCCAGCAGGCCGCACAGGAAGGCGAAACCCAAGCCGGCGCGACCGGGCTCCTCGATCACCCAGTAGGCGACCACCAGCGCCAGCCAGTACGGGCGGAACGGCGTCAACAGCTCCGGCAACGGCAGCAGGCCCAGCACCAGGGCGAGCAGCACGCTGACCGGCAACAACCACTTGTTGCGGCCGCGGCTCATTGCGGGATCTCGGTGGGCGACGGCACGGCATCGATGTCCTGCGATGGCACTTCGGTTGCCGTCACCGGAGCGGACGTCATCGGCGCCTCCGTCACCACCCGCAACAACAACACCTCGTTGCCACGATCGAGCCGTCCCGCTGGCCGCAAATCGCCGACTAGGAACGCGCGGCTGTCGTCGGGACGCAGGGCGGTGATCGTGCCGACGGGGAACCCGGCCGGAAACCGTCCGCCGATGCCCGAGGTCACCAGGCTGTCGCCGACCTTGATGTCGCTGGACAACGGGATATTGGTCAACACCAGCCGATCGCCGCGGCCGTACACCACCAGCCGTACGCCGCTGCGCATGATCGCGACCGGGATTGCATGGTCCGGATCGGTCAGCAGCAACACGGTGGAAGTCAGCGGCTTGACGTCGATGATCTGGCCGAGCACGCCGCCGGCATCGATCACGGTCTGGCCGACGTTGACGCCGTCGCGCTGGCCCGCTCCGAGGATCAGGCGCTGCCGCGTCGGATCCAGGTCGATGTTCAGGATCGGGGCGAGTTGCACATCCAGGCGACCGCGTTGCGCGGCGCCCAGCAGGCCGCGCAGGCGCGCATTCTCCGCAGCGGCCGCCTGCAGGCGGGCGAGCCGCGCGCCGCCGACCAGCAGTGCATTGCGCAGCTTGCGATTGTCTTCGGCCAGCGTGGCGCGGGTCGCGGCATCGTCGCGCACGCTGTCGCCGATGCGTCCGGGCAAGCCGGCGATCCACCACAGGGGTTGCGCCAGCAGCTCGGCGCGATCGCGCATCTGCGCCAGCCAGCCGCCGCGGTGGTCGAGCACCATCAGCGTGATCGCAAGCGCCAGGAACGCCAGCAGCCGCAAGGTACCGGCGACATCGCCGGGACGGGTAGCAGCGGGGCCGGCGTAGGAAGACACGTCAGAAGATCAGCGGGAGATGTGAGAGGGCGATGGCAGACAAGCGGGAAGCAAGACCTGGAGCAGGCGGCAGGTGCGCGTCCAAGGCGTCTGTGCGATGCCGTGGCGATTCCCTTCTCCCCTCACGCGTCTCCCGGCGGCGCGCATCATTCCGGTGAAAAAAACTCATTCCCATGCATGTCCAGCAACTCCAGCGCCCGGCCACCGCCGCGCGCAACGCAGGTCAGCGGATCGTCGGCGACCTGCACGTGCAAGCCGGTCTCCTCGCTGATCAGGCGATCCACATCGCGCAACAGCGCGCCGCCGCCGGTCAACACGATGCCGCGCTCGGCCACGTCCGCACACAACTCCGGCGGGGTCTGCTCCAGCGCCTGCTTGACCGCACTGACGATGCCCTGCAGCGGCTCGCGCAACGCTTCGAGGATTTCGTTGGAGTTGATCGTGATCATCTTCGGCACGCCTTCGGCGAGGTTGCGCCCGGAGATCTGCATTTCCTTGACGTGTTCCGGCTGGTAGGCGCAGCCGATTTCCAGCTTGATCCGCTCCGCGGTCGCCTCACCGATCAGCATGCCGTGGTTGCGGCGCACGTAATTGATGATGGCCTCGTCGAAACGATCGCCACCGATACGCACCGACTGCGAGTAGACGATGCCGTTGAGCGCGATCACCGCGACTTCGGTGGTGCCGCCGCCGATGTCGATGACCATCGAGCCGCGTGCCTCGGTCACCGGCATGCCGGCGCCGATCGCCGCGGCCATCGGTTCCTCGATCAGCGACACGTCGCGCGCCCCAGCCTCCAGCGCCGATTCCTTGATGGCGCGCTGCTCGACCTGGGTCGAGCCGCACGGCACGCAGATCAACACCCGCGGGCTGGGCCGCAGGAAGCGCGACTTGTGCACCTTGCGGATGAAGTGCTTGAGCATTTCCTCGGTGTAAGTGAAGTCGGCGATGACGCCATCCTTCATCGGCCGGATGGTGGTGATGTTGCCCGGAGTGCGACCGAGCATCTGCTTGGCCTCGCTGCCGACCGCCGCCACCGTGCGCGCGCCGCCGACGCCGCGGTCCTGGCGGACGGCGACCACGGACGGTTCGTTGAGGACGATGCCCTGCCCGCGGACGTAGATCAGGGTGTTGGCCGTGCCCAGGTCGATGGACAGGTCATTGGAAAACATGCCGCGAAGCTTCTTGAACATGCGGAGGAAAGGCTCGTTTTGCGGGGGATTGCGCGCAATAAAGCGCGTTCACTAGCCTAACAACCGCATCACCCCCGGGCAAGGAAATAAAGGGCTATTCGCGTGGGTCACGTCGCATTCCTGCAAACGGGTGTGACTGGAGCCGGTTGACGATGACAGCGGCTGGCCTCACCGTCCATGCGCCGTTACGCTAGCGGCCCGATTCCATGAATGAGCGGCCCATGTCGGCTTTGATCTGCGGTTCCCTGGCCTTCGACACCATCATGGTGTTTCCTGACCAGTTCAAGAACCACATCCTCCCCGACAAGGTGCACATCCTCAATGTCTCGTTCCTGGTGCCGCGGATGCGCCGCGAATTCGGCGGCTGCGCCGGCAACATCGCCTACAACCTGAAGCTGCTCGGCGGCGATCCAATCCCGATGGCCACCGTCGGCCAGGATTTCGGCCCGTATCGCGACTATTTCCAGGAACAGGGCATCCGCCTGGACCAGGTCAAGGAAATCCCGGAACTGTTCACCCCGCAGGCATTCATCACTACTGACCTGGACAACAACCAGATCACCGCCTTCCATCCCGGCGCGATGATGCGCAGCTACGAGAACCACGTGCGCGATGTCGAAGGCGTCACGTTCGGCATCGTGAGTCCCGATGGCCGCGAGGGCATGTTGCAGAACGCGCAGGAATTTGCCGATGCCGGCATTCCCTTCATCTTCGATCCGGGCCAGGCGATGCCGTTGTTCAACGGCGAGGAGTTGCGCAAGTTCGTCGAGCTGGCCGATTACGTTACCGTCAACGATTACGAATCCAGCCTGCTGCAGGAACGCACCGGCTGGAGCGAGCAGCAGATCGCCGGCAAGGTGAAGGCCTACATCGTCACGCGCGGGCCGCAGGGCTGCCTGATCCACGCCGACGGCAAGACCCACGACATCCCGCCCGCACACGAACGCCGCGTCACCGATCCGACCGGATGCGGCGATGCCTTCCGCGCCGGCCTGATCTTCGGCATCGAGAAAAATCTCGACTGGTTGACCATCGGCCGCATGGGCAACCTGATGGGCGCACTGAAAGTCGAGCATCCCGGCACGCAGAACCAGCGCTTCGATTACGACGAGTTTGCCGAGCAGTTCAAGCAGCAGTTCGGTTACGCGCTATAACCAAAGCAATCCAGCATCCGAATGTGGAGGAGCGACCCATCCAATAAGGAGCGTTTCGCTTGCGGCGAGTAACTTTCTTTGCTGGCACACTGCGTGCGCGAAGAGCGCGCGAACAGCGAAGCTGGCCCAAAGGGCGAGCGCTTGGGCGAGTCAAGAAATTCACCAAAGAAATGCCTTCCCCGATGAGGGCACAGCTTGTTGCTTCTTTGCCTCGCCTGTTTTCCGACTCGGCATCCTGCCTCGGTCGGAAAACGGCGTGCATCCATGCACGCCGCCATCCGGGTGGGATGCTTTTTCGTTCTGTCAAAAAAAACCGACCGAAGCGCACGGCACTTCTGCGTTCCCTACATCTACATCACATGCACCAGCCACAGCAATTCGGGTTGCGCCAGCCGTTCGAATTCGTCGTACGCCATGCGCACCAGATCGGTATGCGATCCGGCATTGAACGCAATCTCGGCTTGCCCGGTCATGCGTGAATCGACATACACCGGCATGCCGTAGAGGTTGCCGAACGGCGGCATTGCACCTAGTTCGCAATCGGGGAACGCATCCTTGAATTCGTCTTCGAGTGCAAGCTCGACCTCGCTGCCGCCCAGCGCGCGCGACAGCCGCAACAGGTCAATGCGGTATGCCGCCGGCATGACCATCATCGACAACTTGCCGTCGATCTTGAGCATCACGGTCTTGGCGAAATTGCGGTTGCCGATGTGTGCTGCGTTTGCAGTCTGCTGCGCGGTGATGGTGCGATCGTGGGTGAGCGTCGAATACGGGGCGTGGCGCTCGTAGAGGAAGTGGTGCAGGCGTGGGGAGAGCATGGCTGTCTCCATTGCAGCGTCCGCGGCCATCCTTGTGCAGCAGGCTGTTTGATGGATGAACGCGCGCATCCGGCGTCGCATCGCTACGGCGTGCGTGACTTGGAGATGCGCGCAACACCGTTGTCGAGAGATTACTCCTGCAATGATTGGGCGGCGTGATGTTCCGCGCCTACCTCTCGGATTAAGGCGCATTCGGCGAATGACTCCCGCTTCGACAAGCTCAGATGAGCGCTTGAAAGTGACTACAAGAAAAAG